>CAZBNY010000269.1:0-1551 GCA_964493235.1 uncultured Lachnospiraceae bacterium | reverse complement strand
AGTGCTGCTCATGGATAAGGAAGTTGGGGATAACGGTCTCAACATGGAGCGCCGCCGCCTGAGAAATAGGACCTCCGCATACGTGTACCTGTACCTTAACGTCGTATGTATCAGCCATATCGCAAATTTTCTTTGTCTCCGATATTCCGCCGCAAAGGCATACGTCAGGCTGTATTACGCTGAGAGAACGGTTTTCAAAGAACGGTCTGTAGCCAAGTCTTGTGTAAATACGCTCGCCCGAAGCGATGGGGATCTTGATCTTATCCTTGATCTCACGCATTGAAACAGGGTTGAGCGGATGTACCGGCTCCTCATAGTACATGATGTTGAGGTCGTCAATGTAGTTAGCGAGCTGTATAGCCGTGCTTGTGTCAGTGAACGAATGAAGCTCAATAATTATGTCAAGATCGTCGCTGAGGTCTCGTATAGCCTTTAGACGGGCTCTTACAAGCTCGAGTACGTTTTTGGGAAGCTGTCCGCGCAGTCTCCATGCTGTCTCCTGCTTTGTGCGCTGCCAGTTGCCGCTGGCCGCAACGCCTACGGGATCGACTTTGATAGCCGTATATCCCTGTGCCATTGCCTTCTTTGTGGCAGCGGCATATTCCTCGGGAGTGTTCATGTTTTTGTCCTCAAGATCCCAGTCGAACTGTATCTGGCTGGCGTAAGCACGAAGCTTATCATTTGTCTTTCCGCCAAGGAGCTGGTATACGGGAGCGTTGAAATATTTTCCTTTGATGTCCCAAAGCGCTATGTCGATCGCGCTCATTCCGGCGTTTATAACGGTTCCTCCGCCCATTCCCCAGAAGGTCGTGCGGAATAATTTTTCTCTTATAGCCTCTGAATTAAGAGGGTCCATTCCTATAATAAGCTGTCCAAAATCCTTAACTATTCCTACTCCGGCATAATGGGCGTTGCCGTAGGCAAGTCCGACCTCTCCGAAGCCGCTTATTCCCTCATCTGTATTGATACGTATGCAGATAGGGGCACAGTCCTCATAGTTTAAGCATTTGGCAAAATCAAATACGTCTATACTTGTTATTTTCATGCTATTTCCTCCTCGGATTTATTTTCATCAGGATAAAGGCTGATGCCTTCTTTTTCCTCCTTGGTTTTAAGCAGACCAAACTGGATAGTTATGATGGCCGCTATCGCAAGAAGCATAGAATAATATGAAGATTTAATGATTATAAACGGTGAAAGTCCCGTTAATGACATACAAAGCATAAGCTGTCCGCCGTGTGGAATGAATGTCTGGAATACGCACGCCGAAATATCAAGAAGGCTGGCAACACGCTTGGGAGCAATGTTATAAATTTTAGCGAATCTCATTGCAAGAGGCGCGCTTACAAGGATACCCATCGTGTTGTTGCCCATGCTCATATCAATCACACCGGCAAGGAGAGACATTCCGAAAGAGAAGTGAACTGGGTATAATATCGGTTTCAAGTTTTACGGAAAATTTTATTTTAAAGTACCTGAAACAGCACAGTCTTCAGTTTAATGAGATCATACGAACGACCCCTTGCGTCTTTTTCAACAAAAATCATCCGA
>CAZBNY010000268.1:0-1573 GCA_964493235.1 uncultured Lachnospiraceae bacterium | reverse complement strand
TTCGATAAGTGCCGTCTTTGAATTTAAACTCTCTGCCCTCAGGCACTCCTAATATATCGCTAAGTCTGCTCATTGTTTTCTCCTTTCGTCGCTCATTCCGCCCACCTGTACAGCTTTCCGCCTATCGGCTCTTTGTTGTTTATCTTCCGCCACACCGTTGTCTGGGGCATTTTCGTTTCCCTCGCCAGCTCCAAAGAAGACCTGTACCGCCTTCCGTCGGTCAGGCAGATGACTTCTCTTCCGCTGTTTCTTTTTTGGCCGCCGTCCGCCCTGTACTGTACAAGGTCGCCCTTATTCAGCGTCATTGTCTCGCCGTCCTTTGCCCTTATCCTGATGATGTGCGGGTATCTCTCAATGACGGTAAACTCCTTTTTGTTTACCCTGATCTTCTGCCCGATATGTATGTTAAGGGCCTCCTGATTTGCCCGAATAACGTCCGCGTATTTCTCCACGTCTCCGTAGATCGCTACGCTCATCGCTCCGCCTCCTCAAACAAACTTAATTGACCGGGCATACAGTCGGGCAGGTTCTCCCACTCTACGCCGATATAATCTAATACGTGACCCCAACCAACGTCATACATCCAAAAGCGCCATTCCTTTTCATTTCTCATTCTAAGAAGGTCAAATCTATGCGGTCTCTTTTCCATGTGTATACCAAAGCCGCACATGGAGCAACCTGTTCTTTGCGCTTTTGTCGTATATAGCGTTCCATCTTCTTTTCGCTCTATTGTCCCATATATCTCAGGAATAGGGACTTCGAGTTCGATAGCAAGTTTTAACAAGTCCTGCCGGTCGAATATGGCAAACGGCGCTGACCTGATCGTGCTTTTCCCAAAGTAATTACAGCCATTGATTTTTAGGCTTTTAGCCCTTCTTCCGCCTTCTGAGGCCATAAGCCCTACATAAGGCACACTGTTATGCTCCTTCGCCCAATCGTCACAGGGTTTCTCCTTCAAGTAGTAGCAGCATTTCTCTGATACCTTGAAATCCGGCACACCGTAATTTGTGCCCTCTGTCTCGTTCTCGTATCCTCCGAATTTTTCAATCCATCTCTGCGATAGCTTCATGCGTGTACCCTTGCGATAGCCGCCGTACGCGCCCGTCTCGCCGGTTATTATGGCGTGACGTACTGTTTTATTCTTTTCAGATGGATTTTGCAAAAGTTCTATCTTTCCGGCTATTTCCTTTGACAGCACCGGAAATCCAAAGGTCTTTATTATATCGACTTTATTCCAACGGGTCCCGTCCTCTTTCTTGGCAGGCCTCAGGCTCTCCACGCCTAACTGCTTATGTATTTTCTGAATGCTTTTATCCTCAAGGCTTGATACCGATATAGCCGGAACGTCTATGCCAATACTCCTAAGGAACATCAGTAATGTTATACTGTCCAGGCCGCCTACAGAAACATGGCAATTAAGTCCTCTGCGGCAGCATTCGTTGTAGAACTCCCATGCCCTTATATAGGCATAGTTTTTCTTAAACTCATAGTTTTGTTTTTGCTTAACTGTGAAGTCCGCTATTTTTCTATCGGCATCAATCCGCTTCATTCGCTCGATTACGTTTTCGCTCAT
>CAZBNY010000267.1:0-1620 GCA_964493235.1 uncultured Lachnospiraceae bacterium | reverse complement strand
CGATTTCTTGCGCCCTTTTGAAATCTGTGCTGGACCCGTACTTACTTTCACACTAGCTTCCTCCTTATTTATCCTGAACAGCCGCAACACCCGGAAGCTCTATACCTTCAAGAAACTCAAGAGAAGCTCCTCCGCCTGTTGAAATATGGCTCATCTTGCTGCCAAAGCCAAGCTGGTTAGCCGCAGCCGCAGAGTCTCCGCCGCCGATAATAGTTGTTCCGTCGATCTCGGCCATGACCTGAGCGATAGACTTAGTACCGGTCGCGAAGTTAGGGAACTCAAAAACTCCCATAGGGCCGTTCCATACAACTGTTTTAGCCTCCTTAAGAGCGTCTGAGAATACCTTTATTGTCTCAGGGCCGATATCTACGCCCATCCAGCCGTCAGGGATAAGACCTGTAGGAACTACCTGGCTTTCGGCCTCGTTCTTGAATTCCTTAACAACTACAGTATCGATGGGAAGAAGGAATTTTACGCCCTTTTCCTTAGCTTTGTCTATCATTTCCTTGGCATAATCAAGCTTATCCGCCTCAAGAAGCGAATCGCCTACGCTGCCGCCCAGTGCTTTGATAAATGTATAAGCCATTCCTCCGCCGATAATAAGTATATCGACCTTTTCAAGAAGGTTATTGATAACATTGATCTTATCACTTACCTTAGCTCCTCCGAGAACCGCTGCGAAAGGTCTTACAGGATTATTTACGGCGTTTCCAAGATATTCGATCTCCTTCTGCATAAGATAGCCTACGGCAGACTCTTTTACAAACTGTGTTACTCCAACCGTTGAGCAGTGCGCTCTGTGTGACGAACCAAAAGCGTCGTCTACATAAACATCAGCAAGCGAAGCAAGCTCTTTGCTGAAATTTTCCTCATTCTTTGTTTCTTCTTTACGGTAACGTGTATTTTCGAGTAAAACGATCTCGCCGTCCTTCATTTCAGAAACGGCCTTTTTAGCATTTTCACCAACTACACAGTCATCTTTTGCGAATTTTACGTCAATGCCGATTTTTTCAGAAAGTCTTGCGGCTACAGGCGCAAGTGAGAGTTCCGGCTTAGGCTCTCCTTTCGGCTTGCCCATATGAGAGCAGAGTATTACTTTAGCGCCCTCATCAACGAGCTTTTTGATCGTTGGGATAGATGCGGTGATCCTGTTGTCATCGGTAATAACGCCGTCCTTTACCGGTACGTTAAAATCACATCTTACAAGCACCCTTTTTCCCCTGACATCGAGATCCTCAACTGTTTTCTTATTAAGCATTCTTGCTCCTCCTTTGAGAATAATTAACACAGCTTATATAAATGATACCCAATATAATTCAAAATATGTTTTTATTGTTTTGAATTAATTATATTTCATTATACTACTGTTGGTAAAATTTTTCAACGTATGCTATAATTAAATAAATGCTTTATTTTTGATATTTTTAAACAATTTTATTTGTCAGTCAAATGTTGTTTTTAATTTAGGAGGATTTTATGATCTATTCAGATTATCATGTTCATACAAAGTTCTCATCGGACAGTACGGCTGAAATGGTGGATATGATCGACAGGGCTGTTTCACTGGGACTTAAGGAAATTATGTTTACTGACCATATGGATATTGATTTTCCGGACAGA
>CAZBNY010000266.1:0-1661 GCA_964493235.1 uncultured Lachnospiraceae bacterium | reverse complement strand
TACAAGAATTCAGGCTCTTGTTGAGACACTCTAATATAAATATTCGCCCCGGCCTATGGTCGGGGTTTTTTTAATGCCGAGAAACTAAAAATTTTATGATGGGTATTGTAATAAATTAGATGTTTGTGTTAATATGATACTCGGATATATTTTAAAATTTATTTAGGAGCGGAAATATGAAAAATAAATACGAAAGTCCTTT
Source organism: uncultured Lachnospiraceae bacterium (assembly GCA_964493235.1). Lineage (GTDB taxonomy): Bacteria > Bacillota > Clostridia > Lachnospirales > Anaerotignaceae > Metalachnospira. The sequence goes on along the minus strand of CAZBNY010000266.1, from coordinate 1,459 downwards.
AAATCTTAGATACGCAAGCGACGAAATGTCTTATCTTTTCTCGGCAGACTATAAGTTTTCAACATGGAGAAAGCTCTGGATAGCTCTGGCTGAGACTGAGAAGGAGCTTGGCCTTGACATTACTGATGAACAGATTGCTCAGATGAAGGAGCATATTTACGATATAAACTACGCTGACGCCGAAGCAAGGGAAAAAGAGGTTCGCCATGACGTAATGAGCCACGTTTATGCCTACGGCCTTCAGGCTCCGCTTGCGAAGCCTATAATCCATCTTGGCGCCACAAGCTGCTATGTAGGCGATAATACAGACATTATTATAATGACTGAGGCCATGAAACTTGTGAAAAAACGCCTTGTAAACGTGATCAACGAGCTTTCAAAGTTCGCGATGGAATATAAGGATATGCCGACCCTTGGCTTTACGCATTTCCAGGCGGCGCAGACAACAACGGTCGGTAAAAGGGCGACCCTTTGGCTTCAGGATCTTCTCATGGATCTTGAGGACCTTGACTATCAGATCAGTAAGGCGAAGCTTCTCGGCTCAAAGGGCACAACGGGAACCCAGGCCAGCTTTCTGGAGCTTTTCGAGGGCGACCACGAGAAATGCAGGGAGCTTGACAGAAGGATCACGGAAAAAATGGGATTTAACGACTATTTCAAGGTTTCCGGACAGACATATCCCAGAAAGCTTGATTCCCAGATACTCAATGTCCTTGCCGGAATCGCCCAGAGCGCCTATAAATTCAGCAACGATATAAGGCTGCTCCAGCACCTAAAGGAGATCGAGGAACCGTTTGAGAAAAAACAGATCGGCTCATCGGCTATGGCCTATAAGAGAAACCCCATGAGAAGTGAAAGAATAGGTTCGCTTTCAAGATATGTCATCGCGGACGCTATCAACCCCGCTGTGACCGCCTCGACCCAGTGGTTTGAAAGGACCCTTGACGATTCGGCAAACAAGAGAATTTCCGTTCCTGAGGCGTTCCTCTGCATAGACGCAGTACTTATTCTTTACAGAAACGTGGTCGATGGACTTGTTGTTTACCCCAAGGTTATTGAACAGCACCTTATGAATGAGCTTCCGTTCATGGCTACTGAGAACATTATGATGGACGCCGTAAAGAAGGGCGGAGACAGGCAGGAACTGCATGAGAGGATCAGACAGCATTCTATGGAGGCCGGAAAGACGGTCAAAATGGAAGGCAAGAAGAATGACCTGCTTGAAAGGATCGCGGCTGACCCTATGTTTGGACTTACGATAGATGAGCTTAACGCGATTATGGAGCCTAAGAACTTCGTTGGCAGAGCGCCGGAGCAGACAGAAGAATTTATAAACGGATATGTTGAGCCTGTACTCGAGGCAAATAAAGCTTTGATCGACGAGAAGGGCGAAGCGGTAAGAGTATAAATATTAAGAATATAAAAAACGGAGATCAATTTGTATCTCCGTTTTTTACTT
>CAZBNY010000265.1:0-1755 GCA_964493235.1 uncultured Lachnospiraceae bacterium | reverse complement strand
GCAGGCAGCAGCCGCTATTTTGTGGATAACCTCGCGGGGAAACCTGCGATATATGGGAAAAGAGATCAACCATAAAAGGGCCCCGAAAATTTGGGGCCCTTTGTTTTTCTACTCAACAACCTTGCCGTCAACAGTCAAAAACAACTGCGCGGGAGGAACATGGGTCGAGAACTGCATAGGGGTAATGGACGCGGCATAGGCTCCGGCGTTTGTCATAACGATGACGTCGCCGACCTTAAGCTTGGGAAGGACTATATCCTTCGCGGCAATATCCTGGCCGGTGCAGAGATTGCCAACAAGGCTTACCTCCTCGGTCTCGGTTTCATCGGTAAGGGCGATGAACTCAAAGGCGTCCTTACTCGTGAACAAAGGCTCATTCGCGGCGGGATATTCCTCCTTTGAGAAGCTCATCACAAACTGGATCATGGACGGGCGGATAAAGCCGTTGAGCGTGTTGTCCAGAATAACGAAGGTTTTTCCCCTTGAAACCTTTTTGTCAAGCACTTTAGTCGCGTATACTCCGCTTTTGCCCGAGCAGTATCGGCCTGTCTCTATGAATATCCTTGCCTCGGGAAGCCTTGCCTTGAACTGATCTGTGAGTTCAGCCATTTTTCCTCCGAGATAGCCTGTATCAACAGGATCGTCGTTGACCGAGAACGGAATGCCTATTCCGGAGCCCATATTAATAAATTTGAGGGCGTAGCCAAGCTTGTCCTGCATATTTTCGGCAAGGCGGAACATATTTTCATAATATTTTGCCAGAACCTTAGCGTCAAGCTCCTGACTGCGTGAGTGAACGTGGATACCCACTACCCTGATATTCTCAAGGCTTTTCCAAAAAGGTACAGCTTCATATGCGGCCTCCTCATCAACGCCGAATTTCGCGGGAATACCCTTGTCGCTGTAGAAGGTGAAATCGGGATTTATACGCACTCCGATCTCAGCAACAATTCCGGCCTTTTTGGCGGCCTCGTTAATGAGTATGACCTCATTCAGGCTGTCGGCAATAAGCGTGGAAATGCCGAGGGCGGACTCTATTTCCTGCGCCGTTTTGCCGGGAGCCGAGTATTGGATCATGTCCTTTGAAACTCCGTTTTCATGCCCAATTACAGCCTCGGCCAGACTTGCGGCGTCAACTCCAAAGCCCTGCGAGAGAATGGTCTTAACGACCATCGGGTGTGGATTGGTCTTCATTGAGTATAAAAATTCGACATTTTCAAAATCGTTTTTCAGACGGCCGGTGTTTTCCATTATGATGCTTTCGTCGTAGAGATAAAAGCTGTTATGTGTTTCGGCCTGCTTAAGAACAGCCTGCTTGTTAAACTTATAAGACATGGTTTTTCCTCCTTTTCTTTATACTTAAAGGATAGCATGATGTTTAAAATTTTTCAACAAATTTTTCCAAAACGCTTGACTGTTTTGTGAATAAGTGGCATTATAATGGTGTAGAAAATATTTCAACAAATGATGAAAGCCGAAAGGAGGAGTGTCTTTGACAGACAGCGCTATGATAAAGAAACTGATAAGGATAAGGGGAATAAGCATGGAGGAGATAGCCGAAGCATTGAGTATTTCAGCGGGCTTGCTGGAACGGAAGCTGAATAACGATAAGGAATTCAGGTTTGATGAGATCGAGCTTTTGTGCCATATACTTAGGCTGGACGATGATATAGATAAAGAACAAATTTTTTTTGCCGGAAATGTTGAAAAAATGTCAACAAAACTGGCTGTGTTATAAGGAGGAATAATTATGTC
>CAZBNY010000264.1:0-1778 GCA_964493235.1 uncultured Lachnospiraceae bacterium | reverse complement strand
AGCTTAAGAGCAATTATGACATATGCTCGGTAAAACAGGTCAAAAAACTCGTGTCAAAAGAGGATAATACGACAAAATACTTGTTTGAACTGGGAAATAATTATATAATAGAGAGCGTATTCATGCAGTATTCATACGGCAATACAGTCTGTATATCTACGCAGGCAGGATGCCGCATGGGGTGCGCTTTCTGCGCGTCTACACTGGACGGAGTAGAAAAAAGCCTTTCCCCTGCCGAAATGCTGACACAAATATATGAGATAGAAAAGGATAAGGGAGAGACCGTTTCAGGCGTGGTCCTTATGGGAAGCGGAGAGCCGCTTGACAACTATGATAATGTCATTAAATTTATTAAGCTTATAAATTCCAAAGAGGGCAAGAACATGGGACAGAGACATATCACTCTTTCCACCTGCGGAATCATTAATAAAATGTATGACCTTGCGGACGAGGAATTACAGATAACGCTGGCTGTATCGCTCCATGCGCCTAATGACGAAATACGAAACAAGATAATGCCTATCTCAAGGGCCAACCCTATGGATAAGCTGATGGGAGCCTGCCGAAACTATACGGAAAAAACAAAGAGAAGAATCACATTTGAGTATGCCCTTATAAAGGGAGTAAATGACAGTCCCGAAAATGCCGTAGAGCTTGCCTCGAGGCTTAAGGGAATGCTCTGTCATGTGAATCTCATACCGATAAATGATGTTAAGGAAAGGAACTTTGTAAGAGGCTCCAATGAGTCTATTAAGAGGTTTGAGGATATCCTGGTCTCCAGAGGAATAGAAACAACAGTAAGAAGAAAGCTTGGAAGCGATATTGACGCCGCCTGCGGACAGCTCAGGAAACGCTACAAGGATGAGATGATGTAAACACTTTTTAAAGAGGTGATACTATGGGTGCTGTCGGAAGATGCGATTTGGGAAAAGTGAGAAGTCATAATGAGGACTCCATTTACATATCGGAAAATCCTGAAACAGAATTTGAATACTATATCGTAGCCGACGGTATGGGAGGACATAACGCCGGCGAGATAGCAAGCCGCTCGGCGATAAAGTTCTTTAACGAGTATCTTGATTCCCACTGTGATATAAATGATGGCGCGGATATACTTGACGCTTTTATTGACGCGCTTAATTACAGCAATCTTAAGGTTTTTGAAATGTCAGAAAGCGACAAGAGGCTAAACGGAATGGGCACCACCTTCAGCGCGGCCGCAATCTGTAACGGTAAGCTCTATGGCGTCCATATAGGCGACAGCAGGGTCTATATACACGACAGTAACGGCCTCAGACAGGTGACAAGAGATCATTCCTTCGTCATGGAAATGGTACGTATGGGCAAGCTGACGGCGGAGGAAGCCAGAATCCATCCGAAAAGGAACATGATAACAAGGGCGGTCGGAATCGAGAAAATGATGCCTGCGGATACTTTTATACAGCCGCTTGAAAGGGACAGTATAATACTTGTATGCTCGGACGGACTTCCGACGATGGCTGAGGATAAAGAGATAGAAAAAATTTTAAAGAAGAAAACAGGGCTTGACAAAAAGGCTGATATGCTTGTTGAGCTTGCTAATAAAAATGGCGGTTATGACAACATTTCCGTTATTCTTGCAGATGGAAGGGTGGATAATTAATAATGTTGGAAAAGGGTACTGTTATTAGCAAAAGATATCAAATCGTTGACAAGCTGGGAGCCGGCGGAATGGCCGTGGCTTATAAGGCAAGGGATATGCGCCTTGGCAGATTCGTAACGATCAAAGTACTTAAAGA
>CAZBNY010000263.1:0-1934 GCA_964493235.1 uncultured Lachnospiraceae bacterium | reverse complement strand
ATAGAGTGTGAATTTTTTTCTGTAAATAGCTATTAGAATAAAAATTGCGTATCGGCCATTAAATCCGATACGCTTAAAAATCCGCTTTTTGGGTAATCAAAGGAGGACACCTATATCACGTTTCTTACAACTGAAGCAACGCTTAATACCGTGCATAAGGGCAGGGCGGATACTGCCGAGCATATTGTCACAAATCTTCTGGCCTTAATATCGCTTATGAGTCTTGAGGATATATAGCGGTAAAACATAATACCCATATACGCTCCCAGGGTGTTCATCATAACATCTGTAATATCCGCTACGCCAATGGCGAATATAAACTGAATCATTTCATATGTTAAACTGAGTAAAAATGCCATTATTGCCTGATATTTTGTTGATATTTCCTTAAGCATTACAGCCGTATAGATCCCAAAGGGGATAAAAACAATTATGTTTGCCACCATATCGAACTTATCAAAATATTTTCCCGCTATTATATCATAAAACGGAATTACATTTAGTACCCTGTCCCTCGCAAGCGTACCTATATTTTCAGGAATAGTCAGCTTAAATAAAATTATCCAGGTCAGAGCGATCAGGTATAAAGAGAAAAATATTAAAAGTGATCTGCTGTAATTTCCTTTTTTCCATTCCATTTCAGTACACCTCCCGTTTTTATTATGATAACCCATAAAACTTAAATAAAACTTGATGTAAAACTTAAATTTTTCTGAATATATGCCGGAATGGACGGAAAAATATATAGAAACTAAATTTTTATGGAGGATAAAATGGACAGTAATAAATCTTTCAGCATAAGAACTGATCTTGCATTAGAAGCCTGCGAAATGCTTAAGGCCAAGGAGGAAACGATACTTGATGGAATAAAGTCAGTAACCAAAATCAGAAACGGCGTAGAGATCACCTGCGTGGAGATCTGTAACGAAAACGGCAGCAAGGCCGCCGGCAAGCCTATCGGAAAATATATAACCGTTGAAACACCAAAAATAAGGGGCAACGATCCGGAAGTTAAGGAAAACGTAATTAAAGAAACATCTGAGATGCTTGCCTTTTTAATAAACCCTAATAGATACAAAAATATATTGATTGCCGGACTCGGAAACCGATATATAACACCGGACTCACTGGGCCCTAAAGTTGTTTCTAAAATCCTTGTGACCAGACATATAAAGGGTACGCTTCCGGAAAGCATAGACGAAAATGTGGCGTCAGTGGCCGCCATTGCCCCCGGAGTGATGGGCATAACGGGAATTGAGACAGGAGAGATACTTTCGGGTATAGTCGAAAAAATAAAGCCTGACCTGCTTATTGCCATAGACGCTCTGGCGGCAAGAAAATTCAGCAGAATAAATTCGGTAATACAGATGGCCGACAGCGGAATAAGTCCCGGCTCAGGAGTAGGAAACAGAAGAATGACTCTCGACAAAAATACTTTGGGTATACCTGTTATAGCCATAGGCGTACCGACCGTAGTTGATGCGGCCACTCTTGTAAATGACACAATGGACAGAATACTGGCAGAAATGGCCGCGGCGTCTAAGGATAAGGCCTTTTACGATATGCTTAATAGTATTGATGGCGACGAAAGATATGATCTGATCAATGACCTTCTTACACCCTATGCAGAAAATATGTTTGTAACGCCAAAGGAGGTGGACGCAGTCATAGAAAGGCTGGCAGAGATAATATCCAACGCGATAAATATAGCGATACATCCGGCTCTTACAGCTGAGGATATAAATAGATACATTTGATATTCAGCGGTTGCCGGTTTGTCAAACATATGTATTGCAAAGAGAAAAATAATATATCACGAATTACAATTTAATATTGGCATTGAAAGCCCGTTGTGCTATACTATTTCATAAGGTATTGTACAGGAGGGCTTTTTCTATGACATACAACTACAATAAGCTGTGGAAAATGTTGAT
>CAZBNY010000262.1:0-1934 GCA_964493235.1 uncultured Lachnospiraceae bacterium | reverse complement strand
TCATAAGAGTGACCGATACGGAAATAGGTATTCCGGAGGCTGACCGGCAGAGAATATTCGAGAGGTTTTACAGGGAGGATAAGAGCCATTCCGGAAAGGCGGGCGGAACGGGCCTTGGCCTTTCCATAGTCAAGAACGGTGCGGCCTGTCATGGGGCGAGTGCGGAGGTTGAGAGCAAACAGGGGGAAGGCTTGTCGTTTACGGTCGTATTTGGGAAGAACTGAGCGACATTTTAGATATGCGGGCGGAATTTGAAGTACGGTTAAGAGTGTAAAATTTTGCCTGATGTGAGATACTCTTTTTGGAGATTCAAAAAAATACCAAAGGAGTGTTATCCATGAAAGCAAAGACCTGTGCCGTGCTTGCGGCGGCGCTCGCCATAATGATGATATTTCCGCAGAGCATACACGCCAAGACGAAAATACGGGGCGTTCACAAGGCATATATTTCCGGCTATTCCGACGGAAGCATAAGGCCGGAGGAATACCTGACAAGGGAGGAGGCCGCGGCGGTGTTCTGCAACCTGCTGGAAGGTAGAAGCGTGAAGGCGGGTATGCCGTTTACGGATGTAAGCGCCGAACGCTGGTCCTACGAGGCCATAAGGACGCTCGTGGGAGCGGGGATAATATGCGGAAATGACGACGGACTTTTCAGACCCGAGGACAAAATAACCAGGGCGGAATTTGCCGTCATGGCTGCGAAATTCGCTGGGATAAGCGATGGAGACATAGAGTTTGGCGACATTGGCGGACACTGGGCGGAGAGATATATAAGAGCCGCTGTCGCCGGCGGCTGGCTGGCGGGTTATACCGACGGCGAGTTCAAGCCAAACAATTATGTCACAAGGGCGGAAATGATGTTTTTTGTCAATAACGCCCTCGGAAGGTCAGTGGAGGTCGAGGAGGATATGCTGAACGACATGAAGGTGTGGAGTGACAATACCGACAGAACGAAGTGGTATTATTACGCTGTTCAGGAGGCGTCTAACTCCCATGAGTATGTGATAAACGAGAATAATACCGAAACATGGGACCTAATAATATAAAAGTATGGGCGCGGTAAGGAGCGTCCGAAAAAGAAAATATAGAAATAATTAAAAGTCCTGAACAGGGCGGAGCGCAAGGCAAAAAACGCAGCCGTGCCGGATTTGGCACGGCGGGGCTTTTTAACGCAGCGGACGACATTCAGGGCTTTTTAGTATCTATGGTTTCTTATGAGGATGCGACATAATACCGCGTCCTGTTTTTATAGGTAAAAATGAAAATAAAGAAAAAATTACTTGCCTTGGAATGGCTTTGGCTATGACGATGGCAGTAGTGCCACGGCTTGGGCATCTTTTAATGTTGAAGATATAATATATGTTTATTATTCATATGAATGTATGAAGAAAATGATGAATTCAGCAAATTTGAGGGAAAAGGTGAGCCATGTGATGGTACCCATGAAGACAGAGTTCCCGGTAGTAATGGCTATGCGAGTGTCGGTGAAATTTTAGAGGAATTCCAAGATTGGGAAATGATGGATAGAGAGGGGCCGGTTTACAAAGTAGATACATCTGAGCCGTTTACAATTGAAATAGCACGAGAATCAACAACTGCTTATAAAGAAACCATTAGCAAAAAGGTGATGATTAAAGCCGAGACAGACGAATCCGAAGAAGAAAATGAAGATGACATTGTAATTGTTTATCCGGGTACAATAACGGTTTGTGTTTTTAATAGTACTAATCCTACTGAAAATAAGCTTGTATTTAGTTATGATTTATCGGATATTCAATTGGAGTTAGCTTGTAAAATTGTATAATTTGGCGAATGGAGCATTAATTTGAGGTTATATAAAATCTAAAATATAACATATAAGGTAATGTTAGGCTGAGGATGAAAACAGGCGAGGAATTCACTTCCTCGCCTGAACTATGCCTAGTATTAGCCACG
>CAZBNY010000261.1:0-1972 GCA_964493235.1 uncultured Lachnospiraceae bacterium | reverse complement strand
GGATAATAAATAACCTTGCGCGTTACGCTGAGAATAAAGAGGGATGGCGCATAGCCGATGATAACCGCGAGGGAATCAGAGTTTACATAGACGACGGATGGTTTCTGCTGCGCATGTCGGTGCATGATCCGGTAATGCCTCTTAACTTTGAGAGTGACTCGCGCGGCGGGATTGAAAAGATGATAAGCGAAATTTACAGGTTTTTCAAAAAACAGCAAGGACTGGATTTGTCATTATTTGAGAATTAAAGGAGAATGAATATGAAATGTGACGTTGTGATTGTGGGAGCGGGTCCCGCAGGAATATTTACGGCCATTGAGATGATAAAAAGAGGCGCGGATAAAAAAATTATAATTATTGAAAAGGGACACTCTATTGAAAAGAGAAAATGCCCCAAAAGCACATCAAAAAAATGCATGAACTGCAATCCGTGCAATATTACGACTGGCTTTTCGGGCGCAGGCGCATTTTCTGACGGCAAGCTGTCGCTAAGCTGCGAGGTTGGGGGAGATTTACCGACGCTGATAGGCGAACAGTTTGCGCAGGAAATGATTGACTATACCGACAAAATATATCTCGAATTTGGAGCAGATACTAAAATAGAGGGCGTAAGCGATTCGGAAAAGGTAAAGGATATACGAAAAAAGGCCATACAGGCAGGACTTAAGCTGGTAGATTGTCCTATACGTCATCTTGGAACGGAGAAGGCGCAGATAATATACTCTGCAATAGAAAAGTATCTTCAGGACAATGGAGTTGAGATAATTTTCGGTTATAACTGCCACGATGTTATACTTGATGAGGGAGTATGCCGGGGCGTTATAATTGAAAAGGAAGGCGATGGAAACGACAGGCATGAGATTTATGCCGCGCACACCGTTATTGCTACAGGCAGAAGAGGCGCGGAATGGCTGGAAAAAATATGCGCAAAATATGATATTTCACACAAGCCGGGGACGGTGGATATAGGGGTGCGCGTAGAGGTAAGAAATGAAATCATGGAGGACGTAAACAGAGTTCTTTATGAGTCCAAGCTTATAGGGTATCCACAGCCTTTTAAAAACAAGGTCAGAACCTTCTGCCAAAACCCGGGTGGCTTTGTAAGTCAGGAAAACTATGACGATAATCTGGCGGTTGTAAACGGTCACTCCTATAAAGAGCTCAAGTCAAACAACACCAACGTCGCTATACTGTGTTCACATAATTTCACAGAGCCGTTTAATCAGCCCATAGAGTACGCAAAAAAGGTTGGAGAGCTTACCAATATGCTGGGAGCAGGCAAGATTATGGTGCAGCGCTATGGGGACATTCTCGACGGAAAACGCACATGGGAAAAGGAGCTTACGCAGTCTAATGTAAAGCCGTCTCTTCCCGACGCGGTCGCGGGAGATATAACCGCCGCGATGCCATACAGAGCAATGATGAATATTATTAATTTTATTCAGGCGGTTGATCACGTTGTGCCGGGATTTGCGGGAACCGAAACTCTTCTGTATTCGCCGGAGCTTAAATTTTACAGCAACCGTATAAAAATGGATAAGCGTTTTAATACCAATGTTAAAGGACTGCACTGTCTGGGCGATTCAAGCGGCTGGACGCGCGGACTGATGATGGCCTCCGCGATGGGCGTAATTATGGGTCGGTATCTTATGGAAGAATGAAAAACAAACGGAACTGAGGTTTAATAGGTTGCCCTATTGTAAAAAAACAACCGCCGCAGATTAAATGAAATTACTGCGGCGATTGTTTTTTTTACAGTTATTCAATTTCTAGATGCTTTGACTCCGGCAGAGCTTCTTGTTTTTTTGGTAAAGTCAGCTTCAAAACACCGTTGTCATATTTCGCTTTAATGTGATCAGTATCAATCATTGAGACGTCAAACTCACGGCTGTATCTGCCGTAAGAACGCTCACAGTGAACATACTTATTCTTTTTATCCTTTTCTTTAATTTTATCCTCAATATCTTTTTTA
>CAZBNY010000260.1:0-2001 GCA_964493235.1 uncultured Lachnospiraceae bacterium | reverse complement strand
TTATCAGTCAAAATATTTTTGGCTATTATGCCAATTGTTTTTTCCAATCCCAATAGTTTAATCATGTGTTCATAAATCCTTTCGTCAATGCTCTCTTCAAAGTTCCCTAAAAGCTCATAGCATTGGTATTCTGTTGGAATAAACGGACGCATAACTGTTTCTTCAGCAAGCATTATGGAACTCAAATCCTCCTTAGAAAATGATGCTGATTTAAGAAACCAAGGAATCAGCTTATTGGAATTTGGATAATTGTACGCCATATAACCGGTCTCGTCATTAGGCTCGTATGGTACGTCGGAAATCTTTCTCGGTAAAAAAATATATGTAAATATGCTCATGGAAGTCTCTCCAAACAATTATTATTTAGAAGCGGAGCTTTTTTTGTATAACAGATAACCAACTAAAATATCACAACTAGCTACAATATCTATTACAGCCATTACGCTTATGCCCCAGTAAATTGCGTTCGAAAGGGTTCTTCTGTACGGAACAGTCATAGCAATGCTCATTATACCACATATCAAAATCAAAATAAGCCATTTGGCAGGATTTAAGTAATCTTTCGTCTTGCCTTCTATTTTGGAATCATACCGCCAAAAGTCTCCTAATATTATTGACGAAGATACCAGCGAAACAAAAAAGGCGGCTCTGATTATATAAACAGCCAACCTAGGCATATCAGCTAGCGCAGCTAATATGCCTCCTAAAAGACCGAACCCATTTATTAAATATAATCGATGCTCCGGCTTGGTAAATGCCTCACAGGATGCGCCCCTTCTTTTCAAAAAGAAGTACCTTATAATTAAAAAAATTAATATAAAAACGATAACTGCTAACATTTTTACAATTACGCCGCTAGTCTTAGTTCCAAGAAATATTGAGAGAATTTCGCTGATATACAAACAGCCAAAATTTACAAGAACTAAATTGATAAGAATATCAAATATGTAGTTCAGTGCTTGTTTCATTGAAAGCCCTCCTATTATTTTAATTACAATAACTTAATTAATGTTATAATGCACAGAGCCAAATGGCTCTGTGCCGATTGCTCATAAATTTATTCTATTTTTAGTATGATGTCAATAAATATCTTTGTCAAGCTGACTTTAAGTATTTAAATATTATATTCTCTTACCTCATAGAAAGTCTCATTATATACATTCCCATTATTCCGCTAAAATCATTTTCAGGCAATACCTCTGTTTTTGGCATAAAACAGGTAGTCAAGCAAAATGTCCAGACCGGCGGCTATATATACAAAGCCTATACCGTTAATGAACCAGTAGGCCTTTTCCGATATAAGTCCCCTTGCCGGCGTGATCATTTCTACTCCCACAAGTCCGCATATAATTATTATAAGCATCAAAAGCAGCCACATATCAGGGGCGTTTTTATCCATGTAGGTCACGTTCTCTTGATTGCGGATACGATAAAAACTTTTGAACGCCATACATGCCAGGAACGCTCCCAGCGCGAAAACCTTATCGACCATTTCCAAAGCTTCAGCCGCCTGCGATGTTCTGCTGAATATAACTACCGCCGCGCTTATAAATCCCAGTCCAATGACTATCTCCATCCTGTATTCAGGATCCATATAGGCTCCGCTGGGTTTGCCGCTTTTCTTTCTTATTAATGCGGCGATTATAACGTATATGACGATCGCGACAATTTTAAATACTACTTCAATGCCGTTTTCCTTGGCGATATTCTCGGCCGAAAACGCAAATATGCTTACCGCCACCTTGCCGATTATAACAAACCATAGAAAGGCTATAAACATCGACCAAAACGCTTTTAAAAAATTTTTCATATAATCCCTTCTATTCCAAAGATTTGTAATTAATTATACTATAAATACTCAGAACCGTATAGGCTCTGAGTACATAAAAATTCTTAAGAAAACATTACATATTGTTTTCTCTTACTTCATAGATTGTCTTTGAATAGTAATCACCAGATAATTTTGAATTAGCATATACCTTTACGATATGTTTCCATGCT
>CAZBNY010000259.1:0-2002 GCA_964493235.1 uncultured Lachnospiraceae bacterium | reverse complement strand
TTGGGGGTTGCAGGGGGAAGGGAATTCGGCCGTTCGCAACTCTGAGATTTCCCTTTCCCCTGATAATCCACCCTGCGACCTGCAAGGCCACAAAATAAAGCCACCTACATTGGAGAGTGTAAAAAGCACCTCGCGACTGGCACAGCCGCAAAAATAAACCCTCGCACTCGCAGAGTGTAAAAAGGACCCTCTGCGTCTGCCCCTAGCCGCAATTCACCACCTCATTAAGTCCGCTTACCGTTACAAACTGTACCCCCAGACTCTCCGCCTCCGCGGCCACCCTCTTTATCGCTTCGGCCGTCGTCTTTCCTCCCGCAGGACCGACATGCCCTATGGCTATGGCATAGCCGTTCTCCCCGGCCTTTTCAGCCGCTTTTTTGAGCTGGTTCACAGCTACCTCCACATTGTCGGGACTGTCTATAAATACCGTCCTTTCAAGATAGTCCACGCCAAATTTCTCGGCCTCAGCCTTTCCCTTGGAGTCTCCGGTAGTCAGGCTGTCCACAAATATCATTCCCCTTTTGGCGGCCTCTTCCATAACTATATCCAGCTTTTCCTCGTCCTCCATTATCGCCGAGCCCATATGATTGTTTAAACCCACGGCCGTATCTACGGCGTCAAAGGCCTCCTGCACGACCTGCCTTACCTCGTCATTGTTCATGTCGGTAAATATACCCTTTGTGCCTACCCAGCTTTTCTGCCCCGTCTTGGATTCCATAGGCATATGTATTATGGCCTCTTTCTCCGCGTCGGCTACCTTCCGGATATCCTCCTTCGTGCATTCCGAAAACGGCATTATGGCCGCTGTAAGCGGTATGTCTATGGACAGTATTTCCTCCGTCCCCTCTCCGTCGTAGCCAAAGTCATCTATTATAATCGCAAGATAACCCGTCTGCTTATCCTTCTTAGACGCTGTCGCCGCGAAGGCCCCGCCTATCGCCGACACGGATATTACGATCGCCATTATGTAACCAAAAAATCTGCCGCGCATTCCTCTCGCCGTCCAAAATTATATTTTTCTTTAGATTATATTTGCCTGAAACCGCGATTATTACAGGCTTCACAAGAAGTTTTGACAGCTATTGACTGAAAAATAAATTCGTGCTATTATACACGCGTAAAACCATTGTATGCAATATCTCGAGAGGACGGGCAGAGATGAAAATTATAATCGTAGGCGGCGGCAAAGTAGGCCAGGCCACTGCCAAGCATCTGTCAGGCGAGGGACACGACATCGTTCTGGTGGATAAAAACAGTGAAAAATTACAATATATGGGGGATAAGCTGGATATAATGTGCGTAAAGGGCAACGGACTTAGAACGAGCGTGCTGCTTAACGCCGGCGTTGCCGACTGCGATCTGTTAATAGCCGCTACCTCCTCAGACGAAATAAATATGCTCTGCTGCCTGACAGCCAAAAGGCTCGGAGCCAAGCATACTATAGCAAGGATAAGGGACCCTGAATACTCGGAGGAGCTTTCCACCCTTAAAAAGGAAATGGGCCTTGATATGGTCATCAACCCCGAGCAGGAGGCCGCTTCGGAGATCGCTCGTGTGCTGCGTTTCCCCACAGCTATAAATGTGGAAACCTTTGTGGACGGCAAGGTCGAAATGGTTTCCTTCCGTATAAAGGACGACGGGATAATGAACGGTCAGAGCCTTTCGCAGATAATGTCTAAAATAAAAATGTCTCTTATTTTCTGCGCGGTCGTACATAACGGCGAGGTCATAATTCCCGACGGTAATTATGTCGCCTGCGTTGACGACCTTTTCTATGTAATAGGTGAGCCTGCCGAGATATATAACTTCTTCAAGTTCATAAAAAGGGGTACGAGCCGTTCCAAGTCCGCCCTTGTTATAGGCGGCGGAAGAATCGCCTACTACCTTTGCAGGTTCCTTGCCGACGTTGACATCAGCGTAAAGCTTATCGAGATAAGCAAGGACAAATGCTATGAGCTGAATGAGACGCTTCCGGCATGTGTGATCCTAAACGGCGATGGCA
>CAZBNY010000258.1:0-2006 GCA_964493235.1 uncultured Lachnospiraceae bacterium | reverse complement strand
CATTATTCTTCCGACCACCTTTGTGTCCACGCAGGTTCCCGATATATCTTTTCCAGCCTCCTCGATTATCAGTGTGTCAGACTCGTCTAAAGGCAGGCGCACCGTATTCTCTTTAACCCTTGCCAGAATTTCCGTTTCTGCCTCCAACAGATTTTCGGGAAGTACAGCCGTTATGGAATTTGTCTCATGCTTCCAGTTTTCCGTAATTGCCACCGCAAAGGACACCGGCAGCTTTTTCAGCATAAGATCTCCCGATGTTCTTATGGCAGGCCCGTAACCCATTCTCAGCGCATTGGCGTGAGTGGCGTCAGCTCCCTTGGGATTGCCTATTCCTATAGCCATCAGCTTGAATATGCCGCTTTCTGTAACGTCCTCAAAGTCCGTATGTGGCTTTATCCTGTTCACAAGTATTACCCTGTCAAACTCCAATGCCAGCGGATTGCCGTATACCTCTATACCGTTTTCGGCAGTTCCGTAATGTATCGCGTCAGCACAGGTGCGTATTTCCGCTCCCGTGTTTTCCTCAGTCACTCCCAGAGAAGTGAGCATTTCTCTTTGGCCCTCGGCCGTTCCGCCGCCGTGACTGCCCATAGCCGCGAATATCGTCGGCAAGCCTCCGTTTTCCCTTACGACGCTTACTATTTCCCTCACTATAACGGCTATATTGCTTATACCTCGGCTGCCAACGGCTATACCGACAGTTTTTTTCTCAAAGCTCTTAAGGCTAAATCCGCTTTTACCTATCGCCCTTCTTACCTCAGAGCCAATATCGTCTATTTTTTCGGCAGGATAATTCTGCCTTATCATTACAAATTTTGGAAACACATTTAATCCCTCCTTATGTAAGTATCGGTGAAACTCTGTAAAGTGTAAACTCCCTGTGACCGAGCCTTTCGGCGGCAGTTTCTGCTCCCTCAGCCGTCTTTATTACACTATCAAAAACAGCCTTTCCGCCTTCCGAAATAGACATTTCCCCGTCAACTATTTTTGAGAGGTCCATGTCAAAGTTGTCGTCCATTATTTTCGCTATGCTCTCGTTGGCAGTAACCTTTATGACCGGAGCGGCGGCAAAGCCCATAGGCGTTCCCCTGCCGGTCGTAAATATTATTATCTGAGCTCCGGCACAGCACAAGCCCAGTGTACAGGCCATGTCGTTGCCGGGAGTATCCACAAAGGTAACTCCGTTTTTAACCGCTGTTTCACCGAACCGTAAGGCATCGGTTATTTTGCTTCTGCCTATCTTGCATATGCCGCCCAGGGATTTTTCCTCTATTGTAGAAAGGCCGCCGTCTATGTTTCCCGGCGACGGCTGAGTTCCTCTCAGGTCTACCTTCATGCTTACCGCCACGTCCTCTATACGTTTTATCCTGTCAACGATAAAGCTGTATATCCTTTCGTCTTCGCAAAGTCCTTTTATTAATTTCTCCGACCCCATAAGCTCGGTCGTCTCGCCAAAAACTACCTTGCCACCCATTTCACACAGCCTTTCGGTGAACTCCCCGACTGCTGGATTTGAGGCTATGCCGGAGGTAAAGTCCGAGCCGCCGCATTCCACCCCTACCGTAAGGTTTGAAATATCAGCAGCAACTCTCTCCTGCTTTGCCAGCTCCCGCTCAAATCTTCTGCATATTTCAACTCCTTTATCGATACAGACCTGCGTTCCGCCGGTTTCCTGCATAATGATAAGCTCGGTATTCGGCTGGACCATCTTTATATTCTCATACAGCTCACGGGGGAGTATTTCCTCACATCCAAGGCCAACCACAAGGACAGCTCCGACATTTGGGTGAGTTCCCATTCTCTCAAGACACCTTTGGGACAGCTCCTTATCATATCCAAGCTGGTCACAGCCGTATGGGTGAGTATACGCATCGGCGACATCAACGGCGGCTGCAATACGTTCAGCTACATGGTTCACACAGGCAACAGATGGAATGACCGCAATTCGGTTACGTACACCGTATGTACCGTTTGGACGCTCATACATCATTATTTTCATGCCAGAT
>CAZBNY010000257.1:0-2017 GCA_964493235.1 uncultured Lachnospiraceae bacterium | reverse complement strand
AGGCTATAAAAAGAGCGGCCGTTTCTATAATGAGACAGCTGCTCTTTTTGTCGTGTATCGATCAGCTTATTTTTCCGAATACGGACAAACATCGATCCTGAACACATTTACCACATCTGCGTCCGAACAGCAGAAACGTACGTCGCCGTGGGTGGACAGCGGTACGGAGCCGCCGTATTTCAATATCTCAACATACGGAAAGGCCGCGTGCGCCGCCATAGGGCAGAGCCTGCTCCTGTCTGTGTCATAGTCAAAGCTGTCCCCGATCTTATGACCGTGGTGGCAGCCGCATTTGCCAAGCCGGTCTACCACTGTCAGAACTATTTTATTCTTTGGCATTAAGGTCACTTCCTTTGTATTCTTTGACATTTTATAAGTATAATACAATTTTTAAGACGACGCAATATAATAAGCGTTGTACGGAGAAAATAGGCCGTTGCGGTATGGCCGGTGCCTAAGAAAACATGAAAAGTGCCGCAAGCATTTGTTGCTTCTTATATACAGTTTTTGTTTTCTTAAATCAAGCCGCCCTAACGGGCGGCCAAAATCATTCGCTGTCAGTTGTCACAGCATTTTCCCTCAAGCTCGCTTAATGTGGGCGGGCAGAACATATCTGAGGGGAAAGAAAGGCTGTTGAAGAAGTCGCATACATTTGCGGCGCTTTCGGCACCTGTGCATTCGTCAGGTACACAGCAGCCATAGCTGCGAACGATCATATTGACAGGACGGAAAAGTCTGATCACAGCGAATAAACCGATAGTAACACATACCGCCGTTGGGATTTCAGCATTGTCTTCACAGCCGCAGTCGCAGCTGCAATTACATTTAGGAGTGAGTTTAAGCTCGGCGGCAAGGCCGGCTGCCTTTGCCTCAACAGATACGAAGGGACCTGACGAGGTCGAGAGGCCATCGGCGATAACAAGGTCGGTCGCCATAGCTGTGTCGCTGCCGACAGAGCCGAAAAGCGTGATCTGTGTAGTATAAACGCTCGTTGCTCTCTTGCAGGTGATGAAGTTGCACTCTGAATCACGGAATGTCAGTGTGTAGCAGAATACGAATTTGATCTCGATGTCCCAGTAGCCGGTTCTGAAAGTGTTCGGTCTTTTCTTTGTGATAAGGATCTTGCAGAGAGTAAGATCGTCCATAGTTACCGAGGCGGCGTTTACCGGAGGTACAATTATTTCTCCCTCCTGAATAATATCGCTGCATGACGACGAACTTCTTGCCAGACGGGCAGGGCCAAGAATACAGGGCGTTAAGCATATCTGCTTACGGCACTGGTCAAAAATTTTATAGGCGATAATACAATCTTCTGTAACTGAGTTTGACTGCACGGAATTGCTTAAAACTGATTCACAGCATGATGACATATTAAATGCCTCCCATAATTTTTATATGCTATATAATATGAGAAAAAAACAAATGGGTGAGTAAAAAACTTATTGTAAGTCTGTCAAACGTATGTGTCATAAATAAATCATAGTTTTGGGACATGAAAGGGAGCGTCCGAAAAAGAAAACATAAAAATAATTAAAAGTCCTAAATAGCACGGATTGCAAGGCAAAAAACACAGCCGTGCCGGATTTGGCACGGCGAGGCTTTTTAACGCAGCAGCCGACATTCAGGGTTTTTAGTATCTATGGTTTCTTATGAGGATGCGACATATGACGCTCCCTGATATTTTTGTTTTGCGGCCTTCAGATGGGCCCTCCTGAGAATAATTTTTTTAAGTCTCATATAGCAGAGAAAATGGATCGAGGAGGTCAGCACCCATGATATAGGATATGAAATATATATAGCAAATTGTGTCGGAAATGCCGCGAATACTAACAATATCCAAAGAACACGGAAAGCGCAGGCGCCTATTAGCGATACTATCATAGTCATTGTGGAATAGCCAAGTCCTCTTATGGTAAAGGCTAATACATCCATAACGCCGCAGAGGGCATAGGTGGTGCCTATTATTGAAAGGCGATATATGCCGCTCTGTATTACATAGGGATCGGAGTTATTCCGA
>CAZBNY010000256.1:0-2018 GCA_964493235.1 uncultured Lachnospiraceae bacterium | reverse complement strand
TGAGGAGGCAGAACACGCTTCTAAGTTTGCTGAGCTTCTTGGTGAAGTAGTTACAGACTCAACAAAGAAAAACCTTGAAATGCGTATTGACGCTGAATTCGGCGCTACAGAAGGTAAGTTTGACCTCGCTAAACGCGCTAAAGCGGCTAACCTTGACGCTATCCATGACACAGTTCATGAAATGGCAAGAGACGAGGCAAGACACGGAAAAGCATTTGAGGGTCTTTACAACAGATATTTCAAATAATTTAAACAATACACAAAAGGCGAGCAAACACTCGCCTTTTTTATTTGGTGGTTGCAAAAAACAATGGGAAGCCGCCGGCTTCCCATTGTTTTTATCCAAGCTTATAATTTATTATCCGGCTGACTATCTTAAAGTTCAGCTTTTTGTAGACAGGCTCGCCGAAAACCGACGCCTGAAGGCTGAGAAGCTTACAGCCGAATTCAGGTGCCTCATTTATTATATGCTTTATAAGCGCGGGAGCGAATCCTTTTCCTCTGTACTCATTAAGAGTAGCCACCTCATGTATTCCTCCGTTTTCACCGCATACGTTAAGCAGGGCCGTCGATACTATTTTGCCATCATATACATATCCGTAAAAATGGCAGTCCCTGTCCTTAATGAATATAGTAAAAGCAGGTGCTGATCCCGACTTCTGGAATCCCTTTTCGCAGGTATCTATCCACTGATCTATATTTTCCTCGGTGACAGTAACTACATGGCTGTCAGTCTCATATACAGGCGCTGAGGCAAGATCATAGAGCATACCCTTCTGCGGCTTAACACTCACAAAGCCGGCTTTTTCAAAATCCTCCTCAAATCCTTCATACATATCCTCCTTTGCAAGGCTTAAGTATTTGGGACTGTCAGCCTCCCCGCAGAGCTTAACTATTTTGTCAAGCATCTCATCATTTTTGACGGGCATACTGTTTATGTTTACCCTGCTGTACCATGAAAGATCGGTAAAGCTTCTGCAATAAAAGTAGTTTTCGTTTTCCTCATATTCACGTTCTTTAGCTATGCTGGCCTTTCTCGATAAATCAATAAGGCTTTCAAAAGCCAGATATGACGGTGTTTTTTTCATTATGTACTCCTCCATGCTTATTTATCTTTAGGCGGTATTACCTCTATCCAATACCCGTCCGGATCAATTATGAAATATATGCCCATTTCAGGATTCTCAAAGCAAATACAGCCAAGCTCCTTATGCTTCTCATGCGCCGCTTCATAGTCCTCGGCCTCAAAGGCAAGATGGAATTCGCATTCGCCAAGATCATATTTTTCCTTTCTGTCTCTAAGCCAGGTCAGCTCCAGCGTAAATCCGGTCTTTCCATCGCCCAGATAGGACAGTATCCAGCTTCCGTCGGCCGCTTCCTTGCGCCTGACCTCCTTAAGTCCCAGCGCCCTGTCATAGAATTCAATGCTTTTGTTGATATCAAGAACATTAAAATTAAAATGATTAAAGGTGAACATATTACTCCTCCTTAGTCCATAATTTTTTTCGGAACGAAATTCAAATAATCAGCCGATACAAGCTCATAACAGATCCTATTGAGCGTGCCCTCAAACCTGCCGTCTATGCTCTCCTTCCCATGCAGATGTCCGTAAATCACCCTCTCAATGCCGCTATATTGTTCAAAAAGCTCCGTGAAGCCTGACATCTCATGCCTGTCATTCATTGGCGGATAGTGCATAATAACGATGATTTTTCCTCCATGTCCGGCGTTTACGGCCGAGTCCAGAGAAAGCTTCAGGCGATTACATTCTCTATTATATACCTTTTTGTCAGTTTCTTCAAACTTAGTATCGTTTGGACACAGCCAACCTCTTGAGCCGCATATGGCCGTATCTCCATAAACATAATAATTATTTTTCAGAAAAAACATTTCCGGATATGCCGCCGTCACCTTACTTTGGGAATCCCACCAATAGTCATGGTTGCCCTCCAGCAGGATCTTTTTACCGGGCAGTCCGTTCAGGATATCCAGATCGGTTTTGGCCTCTGCGAGCTTTT
>CAZBNY010000255.1:0-2063 GCA_964493235.1 uncultured Lachnospiraceae bacterium | reverse complement strand
CCCGTAGACATGGCGCTTGACTCCTGAAGGTAATAAAGTCCGGCGTGGTAATACGGGCTTTTAGAAGGGCGTACATCGGCCCCATTATAGTAGAAGCCTTCCTCGCACCATTTTACCGGCGAAAGCTCATACAATTTTTTATTGTGAAAATCGCCTATACTCATTTTCAAAGTATTGACCCTTATTCCGTAAAGCCTTTCATCGTCAAAGGAGGCGATATATTCATCAAATTCGTCTCCAAGCAGCGTTTTCATTTGTGAAATATATTCTTCAGGCAGATGCATAAAAATTTCCCTTTCCGCTTGACAAATATTTTTTTATTAATCTTACATAATATTACTAGATTTTCCCCAAAATTACAACGGTTAAAATTGTTACAAATGACAATTTACATTTACCTATCGCTAGTATAATATATTTTTCGTACTCATACTATATATTACAAGGAGAAAGCTAATGGCTAAAGAAGTATGGAAATCCGGAACAGTGCTTTATCCCGTTCCTGCGGTCATGGTATCCTGCGGAACTCTTGAAAAACCGAATATCATAACTGTTGCATGGTGCGGTACGCTATGCACATCGCCGGCAATGACATATATTTCCGTCCGGCCGGAACGCTTTTCCCATGATTTAATTGAAGAAAGCGGTGAATTTGTCATCAATCTTACAACGGAGTCCCTGGCCCGTGTCACCGATTACTGCGGTGTGAAAAGCGGCAGGGATATAAACAAATTCAAGGAATGCTCTCTTACCGCCTCAAAAAGCGTTAAGGTAAGCGCTCCCTCCATTGAGGAAAGTCCTGTTAATATTGAATGTAAGGTAAAACAGGTGATAAAAACCGGAGGAACGCATGATATTTTCATTGCCGAGGTCGTTTCGGTCTCAGTCGATGACAAATACTTTGACGAGAATGGTAAATTTCATTTTGAGCGGACTAAGCCGATATGCTATTCCCACGGAGAATACTACGGCTTGGGAAAGGCCGTTGGCAGCTTTGGCTACTCTGTCAGGAAAAAAGGCAGATCAAATAATAATAGAAGGAAAAGGGTGTTGAAAAGTGATTCCAATAGATGAGGTTTGCATTATCAGTATTGACAGATCAGACGATGTATGGACAGTTGAAGGCGAGATCATATATGATGATGACATTGCCTGTCCATTTGAAGCGTCATATATCGCGGAGGACGATGAATTCGAGGAGCTTACCGCCGAAATGGACATAAGCGAATTTGACCCGTCCGAGCTTAAGGAAAAAATAAAAGCGGCTATCTTTGAATGCGAAGATTAAACCAAAACAGCAGACTCCGGATCAATAAACGGGATCTGCTGTTATTTTTTGTATCGTTTCTATCAGCTATTTGTTATATTCACGGCTTTTTAGAGCGATACGGAAATGCTTTCCCCTATGTCGCATCCTCTTAAGAAACCATAGATTCTAAAAAGTCCTAAACGGCGGCTGCCGCGTTAAAAAGCCTCGCCTTGCCAAATCCGGCACGTCTACGTTTTTTGCCTTGCGATCCGCGCTATTTAGGGCTTTTGATTATTTTTATATTCTCTTTTTCGGATGCTCCCAAAGACCTGCCATTTTATCGAGACTCCTAACCTTTATATTTTCTTCTGAGAGCCCTTTAACAAATCCCTCATAAAGGGATTTTACAAGTAAAAAATCCGTCTGCGATTTATATACCTTTATACCTCACTTTTCCATGCTGTCTGATATTTGTTTTCCTTCTGCCATAATAATTTCCGCTGTTCTTTTCAAATACTCCTTATCCAAGGCCAGTATTCCGGCTGTCCGGGCGTAGCTAAACAGGAAAACCTTTGTCCATATCCCTTACGGCTCAGGCATTCCGAGAGGATTTGCATTTACCGAAAAATCAAGCATATAATTACTCCTTAACAAAAAGGCTGCCCTCTCATACTGCAGACAACGTCGGCCTATATAACGTCGGTATTTGACATAATAAAATTTGTTTTATTAAGTCAAATACATTGGCGTAAAGGATCGTAAAACAAAGAGTTATCATGGCATAAATACCATGAGAACCTGTTGTTGACACCTC
>CAZBNY010000254.1:0-2098 GCA_964493235.1 uncultured Lachnospiraceae bacterium | reverse complement strand
GAGAGGATGCCCCTCCCTGTGATTTAATCAATCATAGTTTTGGGACACCCTCTTTTATTACCCTTGAAACAACAGCCTAACGCCGATACCACAAGCATGAGTGCGAAGCAGGCACAGTAACCTGTCAGTACACTGCTGCTCCAAGGAGTCATTACAAACCCTGCGCTCATAAACGGCAGATAAAAGAACTGTGTCCAAAGTCCCAAAGGATTTGACCAATATGCTCCTCCCAGCTCCTGAACCGCCAAAAAAATAAGTATAACTGCCGCCGGAGCGTTAAGGTATGCTACTGTAGCTTTTATTTTTGTCAAGCGGAAAAAATACGATGCCAAAAACCACATAAAATATACGAAACCGCAAATCAAATTAAACGGAAGTACACTGTTCCTATATGTCATCATATACCAATTCATAAGCCCGCCGATCAAAAACGGGCTAAATCCAAACATCAATAAAACTAACCTTTTCATATTCCGCCCCTTTCATATAGATGTTTCAGTTTTCTTTTTTAGGCGGTCTTGGGCCATAGAACTGGTAATAATCTATCTTTATCCTGCCGTTAAACAGCTTCCTTTTCGCGCTGGCCTTTTTGCCGAACAGCTTCTCGAAATATTCCATCGATGTTATCACATATGTTGACCATGTGCTGTTGCCGTGCATTATCCCGCCGAGGGCACGATACATATTCTCTACTTCCCTGACCTCTCCAAGACGCTCGCCATAGGGCGGATTGGCTATAAGGCAGCCATAATCCCCGTACAGCTCCAGCTCTTGTACAGGCTTGACCTCAAAGGTTATGCAGTCGTCCACGCCGGCAAGCTCCGCATTGGCCTTCGCCAGCTCTATGGCCGCCGGATCGATGTCGCTTCCGTAAATCTTGGGCATACAGTCATAGTCTATGGCCTCATAGCATTTGCGGCGCTCCTCTTTCCAAAGGCTTTCAGGAACTCTCTCCCACTTTTCGGAAGCGAAGTGCCTGTTAAGTCCCGGGGCGATGTTCCTTGCCATCAGCGCCGCCTCGATAGGTATAGTCCCGGAGCCGCAGAATGGATCCATAAGAATTCTGTCTTTATTCCAGTAGCTTAACTCTACCATAGCGGCCGCAAGCGTCTCCTTAAGCGGAGCGTCAACGGCGTTGGCTCTGTAGCCTCTTTTATGAAGTCCCGAGCCGCTGGTGTCTATAGTCAGTGTGGCGACGTCCTTGAGCAGCGCGACCTGAACGGTATATTCCGCTCCCGTCTCGTCGAACCAGTCCACATCATATTTTTCCTTAAGCTTCTCGACTATGGCCTTCTTGACGATAGCCTGACAGTCGGGGACCGAATGGAGCGTACTTTTTACGCTTTTGCCCACGACGGTGAATTTTCCGTCCACAGGTATCCAGTCTCCCCAGGGCAGAGCCTTTGTCCCCTGAAACAGCTCCTCAAAGGACATCGCCGTAAACTCGCCCATTTTAACATATACACGGCCGGCGCAGCGCAGCCACAGGTTAGCTCTTGGTATGGCGCTCTCGTCCCCCGTAAACTCAACGCGTCCGTCAAAGGTCCTCACATTGTCAAATCCAAGCTTTATTATTTCTCTCTTAACACAGGCTTCAAGCCCGAATGTTGTCGTTGCGATGTAATCTATCATGGCTTTTCTCCTTAGAATTTATATGTAATTAAGTATAACATAAAATAGTCCCCTTGAAAATCTTATATTTTCAATGTAAAATAAATATCAGTATTAAATTAAGACGGAGAATAAATCATGTATAAATTATTAAAAACAAGCGGGCGGGCCAAACGCGGCGAGTTCCATACTCCCCACGGCGTTATACAGACGCCCGTATTTATGAATGTCGGTACTATCGGCGCTATAAAGGGAGCAGTCTCAACCGAGGATCTGGAAAAGCTGAAATGTCAGGTAGAGCTTTCAAATACCTATCACCTGCACCTGCGTCCCGGGGACGAGGTTGTTAAAAAGCTTGGCGGGCTCCATAAATTCATGGTGTGGGACAAGCCTATATTGACGGACAGCGGCGGATTTCAGGTGTTTTCGCTGGCGTCGCTGAGAAAAATCAAGGAGGAAGGCGTTTATTTCAACTCCCATATTGACG
>CAZBNY010000253.1:0-2099 GCA_964493235.1 uncultured Lachnospiraceae bacterium | reverse complement strand
TACTGGCATATGTACAGATTCAATCCCCTTCTTAAGGAAGAAGGAAAGAATCCTTTCATTCTTGATTCCAAGGAGCCTACAGGCGACTTCCAGGCATTCATCAGGAATGAAGTACGTTACAGCTCACTTGTAAGAACATTCCCTGAAATCGCTCAGGAGCTCTTTGACAAGACAGAGCAGTACGCTAAGGAAAGACTTGAAGGCTACAAGAAGCTTGCGGCTGAATAAGCATAACAATTGCCCTCCGAATTAATTCGGAGGGCTTTTTTACAGCCGTAAAAGCCGCATGAAAAACTATCAGCTTAAATAATGAGCGTCCGAAAAAGAAAACATAGAAATAATTAAAAGTCCTAAATAGGGCGGAACGCAAGACAAAAACGCAGCCGTGCCGGATTTGGCACGGCGAGGCTTTTTAACGCGGCAGCCGCCATTCAGGACTTTTCAGTATCTATGGTTTCTTATAAGGATGCGGCATAAACCGGTAGTCTTTTTTTCATATATATTTTAATCCTCGTAGAAAACCTTGAAGTTAGGATCAACCTCTCCTATTCCCATATAACGCGCTTTATAGTCATCTAAAAGCTCCTTGTATTTTCCGCTCAATAATATAAGCGCAATTATATTGAACAATATAGGGAATACAAGGCTTATATCAATTATTATCCAGAACAGCTCCGGACCGTTTCCCGTCAATACTATCATGGTAACAATAACTATATTAGGTATCGGATACAAGAACTTAAATAATGTTACAAGCTTATTTTTAAGCTTAACATTTTTAATTCCATGATTAATAATGGTTACAAAGAACGTAAACCAGCCTGCTGTAGTAGTTATTCCAAAAAGTATAGATATTATTCCTATAAAAACAACTCCGACCTGACCGAATCCTGACTCAAATGCCGCTATTGTAAGTCCCGTAGAAGTAAGTCCCGAATCCCAAACTCCTGTGCAAAGTATCGCAAGCGCTGTAATCGAGCATACTATTATCGTATCTACAAAAACCTCAAAGGAACCCCAAAGGCCCTGTCTTATCGGGTGAACGGTATCAGCAACGGCATGGATCATGGGTGAAGTACCCTGACCTGCTTCATTAGAGTTCATCGAACGTGATACACCTCTCTTAATTGCCTCTGAAACCGTAGCGCCTACAAAACCGCCGGTAGCCGCTCTTCCGGTAAACGCTCCCTTGAATATTTCAGCAAATACCAAAGGTATGTTCTGATAATTCAAAATTACTAATGCTAATCCGCCTACTAAGTAAGCGATACACATAAAAGGAACCAATGAGCTGGCGAATTTGGCTATACGGGGAACGCCCTTCCAAATAACATAAAAAAGGAATACAGAATATACGATAGTAAAGCCGATCTGTGAAATTCCAAATGTGTTATATAATGCCTCTGAAATTGTATAAGCCTGTGAACCGGAAAGGAACTGAGCTATGAACACGATTCCAAAAAGCCAAGCGAGTAAAATACCGATTTTCATTCCCTTATCTTTAAATATACCATTTTCCATGTAATAGGTAGGTCCGCCTAAATAGTTGCCCTTCTCGTCCTTTGTGCGGTAATAACACGCTAAGCTAACTTCGGCGCACTTGATCGTCATTCCAAAAAATGCCCATACCCACATCCAGAATACTGCGCCGGGACCTCCTGCCGCGATAGCTGCCGCTACCCCCCCCATATTTCCTGTGCCTACACAGCCGCCTATGGCGACACACATAGCCTCGAATGCTGAAATATGTCCATTGCTTTTTTCTTTAGCTTCACTTCCGGTCAGCTTGCCTAAGGTATTTTTCATAACATGGCCAAAATGCCTGAAGCTGAAGAATTTTGACTTCACAGTGAGAAGAATTCCGCCGAATGCCAGCATCAGCAAGAACGGATAACCCCATAAAAAATCATCAATCGCTTCAGCGATCTCATAAATCATATAAATCTCCCCCTTTGCTTAAAATTATTTTACCTGTTTATAAAATTTCATGGATTTTAAATTGATTTAAACATTATAAAACCCATTGCTTATATGAATATAAGATAATTTTATGCCTGACATTTTTAATTATCAACTTACAACTTGCGATATGTTTTTGT
>CAZBNY010000252.1:0-2131 GCA_964493235.1 uncultured Lachnospiraceae bacterium | reverse complement strand
TGTGTATCTCCAAATTATTCTACCGTACAGCCCGTATAGTAATGTTCCAAAATTTCTTTATAATCAGCACCGTTTTTGGCCATTCCGTTGGCGCCCATCTGGCTCATTCCAACACCGTGGCCTACTCCAAGTCCCGAAATATTTATGGTTGAACCCTTAGAGGTTATAACAGTCGTTCCGCTTGAAGGGGTCGTGACCTGAAGATGCTCCTCAAGGTCAGGCACAAGAGCGAGGTCAACCTCTTTTCCGTCATAGCCGTACGCCTTCGTTCCCGATGCCGTAGAATAAACAACGGCGCAGTCAGAACCAATAACGTAGTCGCTTGCCGGTGAAAATCCAAGCAGAGGCTCCGATACAAAGGTACCAAGATTGGCGTTGACAGTTACGGTATTATTTCCTCCTGAGCTTTCTGAAATACCGTTTGTTATGGTATAATTCCTGCTGCTGAAGGAGCTTCCAAGCGCGCTGAAAACAGTCCGGCAGGCCTCGAGCGTTATCTGTTTAGTACCGTTTGTGCCCAAAATCTCGACCATTTGGACGCGCTTGGTCTTATTGTCTATCGTGATCCTCATTCCCGTTGCGGAACCTATTGAATATCCGTTTGCGGCGATTATCGTGTCAAGATCAGAAAGTGTTATTGTTCTTGTCCATGTCGGACAGTTTATCTCCTGACTGTCATCGACGGCCTTAAGATAGGCTACATCCGTGCCCCATACATTTTCGGCGTCCTCGGTGTAGCCGCCGCTCGATGAGAAGAACAACGCCTCTATA
Source organism: uncultured Lachnospiraceae bacterium (assembly GCA_964493235.1). Classification (GTDB taxonomy): domain Bacteria; phylum Bacillota; class Clostridia; order Lachnospirales; family Anaerotignaceae; genus Metalachnospira. Next base: position 1,360 of record CAZBNY010000252.1, on the reverse strand, counting down.
GGGTTTCCGTTATAGTAGATAAGCTCTCCCTCGGTATCGTTTACGGCCCTAGTTGTCGTAGAGCTTTCATAGTCATAACCCATATACGCCTGACAGTGTGTACTGTCGCATATATCAAATCCGATGTCCGAATCCATATTCCATTTGTATAAAGCATATGTTCTTGCGGCACAGGCCTGCGCTTTTATGGATTCATACTCATAGCTGGAAGGTATCTCAGAGGCTACTACTCCGTAAAGATATTCCTCCAGATCGATCACATTTACAGCGGTAACAGTGCCGTTTCCATTGTTCATAAAGTCTATTATACCTCTATAGGAACGAGCGCCAAGGTCAACTACAGGGGTGTCTCCCGTTCCCATGAAATATGCGTCCGAATCAGCCATAAGCAGTATCGGCGAACCGTCTATATCAAGTATCGTAACATCTGTGGGCGACAGCGCTGTACCTCCCAATGCCGAGGCGGCGTTTCCGGCAGATGACGCATCAGAATATCCGTATATTAATACGGCCCAGTCATTTTTATAATAACCCGCAACAGCGTTGGCATATCCAAGGGATATGTAAAGGGAAGCCGCAGCGCTTGCGTCCGCAAATGTATTGACATCTATCGGAACGGCAACCTGATAGCTGAGGCCGACTCGTATATTGAAACCTGTTTTAGAGCTGAATTCCGCCATAGTCTCATTTAAAAGAGGACTTGTCACTCCGTCGTCGCTTCTTACAAGCCTTATATTTGTAGACTCTATTGAAATAGAGGACTTATCCTCGTAGCTCATTCTAAGACCTACTCTTATATAATCCGGAAGGCCGGCAGCATGAACAGTCGCAGGCATTCCCGAAAATATAAAAGACGCACTGAGAAATGCGGCTAAGAGTTTTTTTATTCTTTTCAACACATTTCACCCTCTCTAATCTATTGTCCTATACATTATAAAATATTATGTCATAAAATGCAAAGCATAATGGAGAATTATGAGGGCTTATCCTAAAATATTAAATAATTTTTAAGAATTTATTACAAATTCATCAATAACCAATTTAAAAACCGAGGCTGATACCTCGGCTTTAAAAATCTATTCTGCTGTTTCAGTATTGGCTATTTGCCGTCCCTCACTGTTGATCGTATAGTTATCTCTTATTATAAGCTCGGATATGGGAACTATCTCATAGCCCTTATCCTTAAGTCCTTTTATAATCGTACCGAGGGCCTCCGGCGTATATTTCGCGTCATTGTGGAAAAGTATTATTGAACCATTGCCCAAATGCTTGTGATTAAGTACCTGATTTATTTCGGATTCTGTGCCGTATTCTTTCCAGTCAAGGCTATCAAATATTGACATTAAACTGACAGACATTA
>CAZBNY010000251.1:0-2138 GCA_964493235.1 uncultured Lachnospiraceae bacterium | reverse complement strand
GCTGTTGCAGGTAAAACTAAAGGCGCAGATCTCTGCGCCTTTTAACCAAAGCCGGACATATCAGATTATATATATCCGAACATCGATATTATTACTTCCTTGAGAGTTTTCATTTCAAATACGTTTATTCCCTCCGGTCTTTTTATGTTTCCCTCAGATTTGGCGAGATATACGTTTCTGAACCCCATTCTCGCTAGCTCTCTTACTCTGGACTCAACGGCAGGGACCTTTTTAAGCTCGCCCGTAAGTCCCACGTCGGCGATAAAGGCGGTGTCATTGGGTATAGGCTTATCAAAAACGGAAGAAACTATACTCATAAGTATGGAGAGGTTTACGGACTGCTCCTTTGGCTTAAGTCCGCCGGTTATTTTTATTACGATATCCTTATCATAGAGATTTATGCCGCATCTTACCTCAAGGATAGAGACAAGCGTGTTGAGCTGTTCCTTTCTCAGCGCTCCGCCTATTCTTGTGGGGTATGGCATAAAGGTCTTGGACACAAGGCTTTCTATCTCGCATATTATCGGACGGGAGCCTTCTCTTACCACGGTAAGGGCGCTGCCGGACACGGCCTCGTTGGCCGCCCTCTTTGTCATAAAGAACTCGCTTGGATTCTCTATCGATATAAGGCCCTTCTCTGTCATGGAGAAAAATCCCGTTTCGCCGGTGCTGCCGAAACGGTTCTTTGAGGCGTATACGCTTCTCAGCTCGTCCTGCGAGTCGCCCTCCATAATAAGCACCGTATCGACCAAATGCTCCAACGCCCTGAGTCCGGCCAGCTCATCGCTTTTGTTCATCTGCCCGATTATGATAACGGCCCTCGGTCTGTTTCCGCCCTTAGCCATCTGTACAAGCTCTCCGGCGCACTCCATTGTCTGTGTCGGGTTTCCCGCTCTTGAGGGGAAGAATTCCTCAAGGGCGAAGGTCTGTATGCTGTCGATTATTATTATATCCGGGTCTATGGTGTTTACCTCGTCTATAACGTCGTTCATGCTTACCGACGAAAGTATCCATATATTCTCGTGTATGCCGTCAAGTATTCTGTCGGCCCTGTTTTTTATCTGGCCCTCGCTTTCCTCTCCGCTGGCGTAAAGCACCTTAAAGCCCTGACACGCGGTTTTGTTTGCTATGTTGAGGGCGAGGGTCGATTTTCCGCCGCCGGGCGGAGATGTGATGATAGAAACCGAGTCCTTTACTATTCCCCCGCCCATGACCCTGTCATATTCTGAAATACCGGTAATGATCCTTTCGTTGGAGTTGGTTTTAACGGATCTCAGTCTGCTTGCGGAGCTTGACCGGGAAAATGACGGCGCCGGCCTTCTGCCCGATACCGCCTGTCTTGGACCGGCGTTTCTTACGGTCTGCTCCTCCAGTGTGTTCCACTCGCCGCACTCGGGACAGCGTCCCAGCCACTTAGGGGTAGTATATCCGCATTCGGAGCAGACAAAGCTTTTTTTCTCTTTCATATGAGCTACCTCGCTGACAAAAAAAGCCGCAGGCATTATTTTCCTGCGGCAGCCTTATTTATTACATCTTTTCGATCTTTACTTTAGAGCAGCTGTGGTTAAGCTCAATACTGAAATTAACCTTTCCGCCGATATTAGAGTTGATCTTTCCAACCACAACGTCGTCGATCATCAGTTTATATTCCTTTTCAGGCTCCAGCTCCATTGTTACCTGGACGTCCTCACTGCCCTCGATGTCAAAATCAACTGTCTTTCCGTCCATGCGGAAGTTATGTATCGTAGCTCCCGGAACAGTTTCGAGGAGCATTTTTCCGTTCTTTTCAAGCTTTGTTATGTCCTTGTATGTCTTGACCTTATAAAGGTTTCCCATAACCTCGAAGTCAAGCACCTTTTTCTTCTCATCCATGAGGTAGTTCCCAAAGCTGATGCTTCCATTGTCCTCAAGTCTGATCAATTCTTCTATAACTGCCATTTTATATTTCCTCCTAAGCTATAAGCGGCTGCAATTATTTTTTATAATTATAACACGATAAACTGAAAATGTACACAAAAAAGATAGGATTTTATTTGTTCTCGTTATATAAAAATAAGGGGTAAGCTAAGGAGCGTCCGAAAAAGGAAAACACAGAAATAATTAAAAGTCCTAAACAGCCAGGATCACGAGATCGGATA
>CAZBNY010000250.1:0-2150 GCA_964493235.1 uncultured Lachnospiraceae bacterium | reverse complement strand
TTTGGATTAAATATTCATATGCCGGGCGTACTTTCTCATTAGCAACGGGCAGACATTTGTATGACAGTGGCTGTTGTAATGACTTGTATTAAGATGCGAACGGGTATTACAGAAAAAACTGAGGTACAGAGAACGTACCTCAGTTTTTTAGTTTATCCAAGATATAATGCGGGGTCGACCTTTACATCGTCTTTTGAAATTGAAAAGCCTAAGAAATATCCCGTAGCCATACCGGTATTTCCTATAGTCGCTATCAAATCTCCCTGTCTGACGCTGTCCCCAGCCTTTACATAAAGCTCCTGACAGTGCGAATAGGACGTTTCATATCCGTTTCCGTGGTCAATAACTATGTAATTGCCAAGGGGTACTGTATAGCCGGCTTCACTAACGGTTCCGTCGGCGGACGAGACGATTTCCGAGCCTGCGGCATTGTCTCCGCTTATATCTATCTCTCCGTGAAATATACCGTTTATGGGATTTGTCCCGAAGGACGCCGTTATAGTGGCGCATTTCTCGGCGGGCCAAATGAAAATGGGTTCCTGAGGCGCATTTATTTCTTCCGATATTTTTTCCGGCGCCACATTATTTTCCGATGATGTTCTTTCCGTAGGTGATGTGGCAAATACGGCTGTATTTGTTATGATCACTATGGAGGCTGTGATGATCCCTATTATGCTTGTTTTACTTTTTTTCATTATCGCAACGATCCTTTCCTCGGCGATATTTTTGCCGAAATAGTTAAATATTAAATTTGTACGCCTGCTTTTTTCCTCCTCAAGCCTGATAAGCGTCATCGCGTAGTCAGTTTTTGATCCCTCACCGGTTATTTTTATCACAGCCTCGTCGCAGGACAGCTCCAGGTCCTTATTCAGAAGCGAGAACATGATCCAAACGAACGGGTTAAACCAATGTATACAAAGAGCCAGGATCATAAGCAGCTTAGTCAGCGCGTCAAAGCGTTTGATATGTATACATTCATGTATCATGACATATTTTAAAGCAGCCCCGTCTTCGGTATCCATATCCGACGGCAAAAGTATTTTTGGAAATATTATGCCGAACGTCAGTGGAGAAAGGGCTGATTTACTCTTGTACAGCCGTACATTCCTGGCAAAATTAAACCTGGACAGCTCCGAGTCCAAAAGCTTATTATTTATTTGAACCGTGTCCTTAAAATTTCTTCTGTATCTTATAAATACCGCCAGAAAATATATGAGAAGCGTGATCATTCCCACGAGCCAAATCGTATTGATCATCGAAAAGGACTTATTAATAATATCCGGCTGATTTATGTACATCATATTTTCAGCCTTCGGAGAGGCCGTAAGCAAAGGCGGGTCGTAGTTACTGACTTGAATATCCGTAAGCTTATTTAAAGACCCTATGCTGAATATTGAGCTTATCCTAAAGGGAACGAGCAGTCTGATAAGAACTGTGTACCACATGATCACATATGCCGACCACGGCAGGCGTCCCTTCAGAAGAAAGCGAACGGCCGTTATGACCAAGATCATGCAAAGAGCGGAAATACTCATTTCTGCCAAACTCATTTTATTCACCACCAAGCCGGTTTACTATTTCCTTGAGCCTGTCAATTTCTTCAGGGGAAAGGCTCTCATTGCTTAAAAGGGCGGCAAACATTTTATGCGCCGAACCATTGAACACCTTTTCCAAAAGCTCAGACGCCGCCTGTTTCTGGACCTCAGCGCGGCTCACGAGGGCACGGCAGATAAAGTTAGGCTCTATGCGTTCCACGGTTCCCTTTTTGATACACCTTTTTATGATCGTGTAGGTGGTATTTATGTTCCAGCCGCATTGCTCATTCAATACATCGGAAATGTGTTTCGCCGTAGGCTCGCCCTCGTCCCAGATCACGTTCATTACCTTTAATTCCGAATCGACCAGCTTATTGCTCATATCATCACTCCTTTATAAGACAACTGTAGTACCTATGTGTTTATAATACCATACTACAACTGTCTTGTCAATACTACAATTGTCTTATAATAAAAAATGCTAAAGCCGCTCCATACAGCGTAATAGCTTGGAAATTGAGGGCCTGTCCACCATTATCCGTGATCCTTATTTTTCTGTGAAAAATGCTCCCCATAGTCTAGTCTCGAAATTTTTGTTATTTCGAGTGTCTACTC
>CAZBNY010000249.1:0-2152 GCA_964493235.1 uncultured Lachnospiraceae bacterium | reverse complement strand
TTATCTCTAGATTTCCGTCATCTGTTACAAGCTTGGTTTGTTTTTTTGCAAGCCCCTCTTCTGTCTCTGCATTTATTTCCTGCTTCAGACTGTCTTTCTTTTCCTGTACGTATTTTACTACCGATCCTGCCGAGGGAATGCTGACGTTATTGTCCTCTATTCCATCGACAAGATCATCAATAGAGGGGTATACCTCGAGAATTATATCTCCGTTATCCAGTAGGTGCCTTGTGATATTAGGCCCGTCGGTGCGGACGTCCCTCGCCGCAACCTGTTTTGCGTTTTCTATCTCCGCATCGCATTTGCCTATAAGCTCCATACAGTCGTCAACAAATTGCTCATACGCGCTGGGCGACGGCTCCTGCGGCATCAATCCAGTAGTTACTCCGCTGTCCTTAACGTACGCATAGGTATAAATGACCGGCATGCGCGCTGTGCCCTTTGTACCGAAAAGGGTAATTTGCAGTTTCCCGGTAGTCTCAAGGCATTCCCATGGTATAGAGTATTCTGTTCCGGCTTTAACGTTCGCAAGCTCCACCGTTTTCCCGCCCGACGAAAACTGAACCGTAACGCTGTATCCATCCCAATGCTCACTAAACTCGAACCTAACCTTTTGTGCCTCTACGCTGCCTGATGGAATGATTCCTCCGCTGACAATCTCGGCGTAAGTATCGTCTGCTCTAATAACAAGCATCTTTGCCCTCCTTTTTCGCTCCCAACCTTAGCCGTAAAAAAAGAGACTGTTGCAGCAACCCGTGCAACAGTCTCTTTTTTATTGTTTATTAAGATATTCAATAGCTTTTACCACAGCTGGATCGCTGTCGCCAAGCTTGTACAGACGGCTTTCCTCATACTCAGAATATTCAACCTGTATATCCGGTTCAAGCCCTGTGCCATGGTATACCGTTCTTGATTTCGTTGTAACTGTGGCCACCGTCAATGTTACGGCGGAACCATCTGAGAGCTCAAATGTGCTCTGCATTATTCCCTTTCCGAACGTCTTCCCTCCTATTAAGACGCCTTTGTTGTAGTCCCTTATAGCGGAAGCGAAGTACTCGCTTGCTGACGCGGTGTTGCCGTCGGTAATCACGGCCATAGGCAAATCTATCTCGTTTGAGTCAGAGACGGCTATAACCTCTTCTTTTTCCCTGTACTGCGCATACATTAATACCCCCTCCGGAAGAAGGATGTCAAGCATACTGCTTGCAGAGCTTACCAATCCGCCGCCGTTTCCTCTTAAATCAAACATCAGTCCCTTTGCTTGATTTTTATCCGCAAACTCGATCGCCTCCTTGAACTGCGGCACCGTAGCCTCATTAAAGGACGTTATCTTAATATAGCACATCGATTCGACCATGTGGTAAAATACCGTCTGCAGAGTATAATCGCCTCTTGTAACTGAAAGTTCCTTTGATTCTTCGCCGCGCTTTACAGTAATCTCTATATCAGAGCCTGTCTCTCCGCTTATTGAGTTGACCAGCTCATTATAATTGTCAGCCGTCACCTCTTCCCCGCCTATATGAGTTATAAGATCCTCCGGCTTTATACCGGCGGTATCGGCCGGTGCGCCGCTGCTGACAGCCACTACATATATATATCCACTGTCGGCGTCAAAGCATACGGTAATACCAATGCCGCTTTCTCCGCCCTCATTTCTGTATACGACATTTTCATAATCTTCTTTTTCATAATAATCAGCATAGGCGTCGTCAAGCCCCCACATATATCCGTAGGCCAAACTGTCTGCAACTTCATCAATATCTATGTCCTTATAGTAATTGTTTTTAACTATATATTCTATTTCCGCCATCTTGGAATATGCCGTGCTTCCGAACAGCCTGCTGCGCAGACTGTTCGGAACAGTCAGCAAAATAATCGCCGCGCCTAATATCACGCCAATAATTCCGTAAATCCAACGCGTTTTTACTATTTTTCTCGTATATTTGTTCGTATGCCTTTTGCCCAGATACCTGTTAACACTAGATAAATAAATTGTATAATCGCCTTCATATCGCGTATACAAAAACTCTTCTTCCGATAATATCTGCAAATGAAATATTAATGCGGTTGCGGCAGACGTTATAAATAGAACGGTACTGTAAAACATCATGACAAATCCGATATATAATAAATAAAATCCTAAAAATGCAGG
>CAZBNY010000248.1:0-2241 GCA_964493235.1 uncultured Lachnospiraceae bacterium | reverse complement strand
AAGCTTTGTTGCCATTAGAATACACAGCAAAAACATTGAGGCGTACAAAAAAATACAGGACGAGCTTTTCAGCGCGTATTTTACCTCTAAATCCCTTGATGACGCCGCTAAAATAGTTTCGTTCTTCTTCGGTTCGCCGATTACGGTAACGAACAAAATGGACGAGATAAAAGGAAAATTCCCCGACTGTGAGGCAAAAGGAAGCTGCGAAACCTTTGAGATACGCATGAACAAGTTCCTATGGGGATATATTCATGTATATGAGCCTGAAAACTGCGAAAATCTTCTGCTTGAAAAGTCTGTAATAGAAAAATATATATCCACGCCCCTCTCTCTTTGGTTCAACAAGGAGAATATTGAGGACATGATGATAATGAGGCTTAAAAATGATTTCGTTTGGAATTTGGCAAACGAGAACTACTCCTCATTTGAGGAAATGGCAAAACAGGGAATGAAGCTGGGTTTCAATCTTTATAATCCGTATGTGTGCGCTGCCCTGAAAATGTCGGAAAATACCGACCAAAAGCCGATAGACGAGTATTCTTCATCTACCGTTGCCCTTGCTGCGGAGATAGAAACGGCCATAATAGACGAACGTACAAAACGCAGGACAAACGTGATGTTCGCGGACAGAGGGCTTTTATTTATACTTTATATTGAAGCGGAAAACCCTCCTTCAAAAGCTGCTGATAATTTCATAAATTCTCTTGATAGCAGGCTTAAAGCTCAGTTCCCGATGTTTGACTTCCATTGGGGCATAAGCGAAATATCCCATGACAGTCCGGTAAACTTCGGAAGGCTCTATGAAAACGCCATTTTGGCGCTGCAATACTGCCTTAATTCAAGGGACAACAAATATATGTTCACCTACAAGGACACAAAAATTCATCAGATAATATCTGCCCTGTCATACAATTCTGAAATCAAAAAGACCGCCGAGGAGACCCTTGGCAAGCTCATAACCAATGAGAAAGCCTCCAGCATGGACCTCTTTGGCACGCTGACTGAATTTATAAAGAATAACTATAATACCAGCCTTACGGCAAGGCGTCTGAATCTTAACCGTCAGTCCCTTCTCTACCGCATAGAAAAAATTGAGGCTCTCACGGGAATGTCTCTCAACAGCCACAAGGATTTGTTCTTGCTTGAGGTGTTTACACGTATTTTTTCCGATTATTAATTTTGATGAGAGAAATTATTAGCATAAAAAATCCGCAGTACAATAAACCGTACTGCGGTAAACCCTCGTCATTTCATAGAACGATTTTTTATTATTCCTGAATATCCCAGTTATTATATACATTCTTAACGTCGTCATCATCGTCAAGCATATCAAGAAGCTTATTCATCTTCTTAATGTCGTCCTCGCTGTTAAGTACCGTATATGTCTGCGGGATCATTGTTACCTCGGCGCTTGCCATAGGAATATTCGCGGCCTCAATGGCCTCTCTGACTGCCTCAAAGTCATCGGGAGCTGTCGTTATCTCATAACTGTCCTCCTCTACGCCAAAGTCCTCAGCGCCAGCCTCAACAGCCATCATCATAAGCTCGTCCTCGTCCATTTCGACCTCATCCTTATCGATAACGATAAGGCCCTTTTCGTCAAACATGAAAGATACACATCCAGACGTCCCCATATTTCCGCCACCCTTTGTGAAGGCGTTCCTTACATTGGCGGCAGCTCTGTTCCTGTTGTCAGTAAGCACCTCTACGATCACGGCAACACCGTTGGGGCCATATCCCTCGTATGTGATGGACTCATATGTTACGCCGTCTCCGCCGCCGGCAGCCTTTTTAATGCTTCTATCGATAGTATCGTTGGGCATATTGTTAGCCTTTGCCTTAGCGATGACCTCACGAAGCTTGCCGTTGTTGTTTGGATCAGAACCTCCCGCCTTGACCGCGACAGCGATCTCACGGCCTATCATAGTGAAAATTTTTCCCTTAGCCGCGTCATTTTTCTCTTTTTTATGCTTAATATTAGCAAACTTTGAATGTCCGGACATTAAAGTTCCCCCTTAGAAATTTAGATTACAAAATATTTTATCATTTTTTGCACGCCAGTTCAAGAAAATTTTATCATACCTCCGGAAATTATGTGTAGATTTACAATGCATATGTTATACCTGAAAAAAATAAAAAGCAGAAACGCTGCCTTTTGTGTTATATTTTAGTCACCACACCAAAAGCGAAAGGAGTCCTCTGATATGGCTGGTATAACGCAAGATATAAGGTGCTAAT
>CAZBNY010000247.1:0-2247 GCA_964493235.1 uncultured Lachnospiraceae bacterium | reverse complement strand
CCACATTTCCGTCCGTGAACGAAAGTACAGAGACCTCGGGGCCTGTCAAAAATTCCTCGATAACAATCCTGGTTCCGCTCTCGCCAAAGACCTTATCCTCCATCATGGAATGTACAGCCTCCACGGCCTCCTTCTTTGTCTCGGCAATAATTACTCCCTTGCCGAGAGCAAGTCCGTCAGCCTTGACAACTGTGGGATATTTGCAGTTTTCAAGATAGGCCAGCGAATCAGAAACATTGTCAAAAACCTCATAGGCTGCCGTAGGTATGCCGTACTTCTTCATAAGGTTCTTTGAGAATATCTTACTTCCTTCGATTATAGCGGCGTTGGCCCTTGGGCCGAAGCAGGGTATTCCCACAGCCTCAAGGCTGTCGACCGCACCCAGCACAAGCGGGTCGTCAGGGGCAACAACAGCGTAGTCGATCGCGTTGTCCTTAGCGAATTTAGTTATTCCGTCTATATCCTTAGCGCCTATGTTAACGCACTCCGCGTCAGCGGCAATGCCGCCGTTGCCCGGAAGCGCGTATATTTTCTCAACAGTCTTGTTTTCCTTTAACTTTTTGATTATGGCGTGCTCACGTCCTCCGCCGCCTACAACCATTATTTTCATATCCGGTCCTCCTATTAGTGATGGAACAGTCTCATGCCTGTAAATGCCATAGCAATGCCGTATTTATCGCAGCAGTCTATAACTATGTCGTCTCTTACCGAGCCGCCCGGCTCTGCTATATAATCCACTCCGCTCTTTCTTGCCCTCTCGATGTTGTCGTCAAACGGGAAGAACGCATCGCTTGCAAGGGAGACACCTCTGATTTTGGAAAGATAATCCTTCTTTTCCTCCTTTGTAAGAGCCTCCGGCTTTGTGCTGAAATATTTGTCCCAGTTTTCAAGGAGCTGTTCGCTGTCCTCGTCGGAAATATACTGGTCGATAACATTGTCTCTGTCAGGCCTTCCTATAGTCGATTTGAAGGGAAGGTTAAGAACCTTGTCATGCTGTCTCAAGTGCCAGATATCAGCCTTGTTTCCGGCAAGACGTGTGCAGTGTATCCTTGACTGCTGTCCGGCGCCTACGCCGATAGCCTGTCCGTCAACAGCATAGCAGACAGAATTCGACTGAGTGTATTTAAGAGTAATGAGAGCTATCACAAGGTCACGCTTCGCGCTTTCCGGAAGCTCTTTGTTCTTTGTGACCATATTGTTTAAAAGCTCATAGTCGATCTTGAAATTATTTCTTTTCTGCTCAAAGGTAATGCCGAAAACCTGCTTTGTCTCTGTCTCAGCGGGAACATAGTTCGGGTCTATCTTAATAATGTTATATGAGCCCTTTCTCTTGGCCTTAAGTATCTCAAGCGCCTCATCGGTATATCCGGGCGCGATTATACCGTCCGATACCTCTCTTTTGATTATCATAGCCGTTGTCTTGTCGCATACGTCGCTTAAGGCTATGAAATCGCCGAAGGACGACATTCTGTCGGTTCCCCTCGCCCTGGCGTAGGCGCAGGCAAGCGGAGAATCGTCAAGTCCCTCTATATCGTCCACAAAGCAGGCCTTTTTGAGCTTATCGCTCAGTACCGTGCCCACAGCCGCAGATGTGGGACTTACGTGTTTGAAGGACGCGGCGGCGCACATTCCCAGAGCGTCCTTGATTTCCTTAACAAGCTGCCAGTTATTGAAGGCGTCAAGGAAATTGATATATCCGGGTCTGCCGTTAAGTATTTCGACCGGAAGGTCGCTTCCGTCTGCCATATATATTTTTGAAGGCTTCTGATTAGGATTGCAGCCGTATTTAAGTTCAAATTCTTTCATAATCGCTTCTCCTTTTAGTCGGATCACATAAGGTTCTTGTTATACATTTTGCTCTGAACGCTACCATTGTTGAGGTCTATATATCTCACATAGAGAGAGATTTTGTTATCACTGTCCAGATTGTTCCAGATCTTCTCTGCAAACTCATTCATTTCATCGGGCACAGCCACTCTTTCAGGTTCGCCTTGAAATGTTGGAACAGGATCACCGTTGCACTCATAGGTGTGGATAAAATGCCCGAGACCGTTCATCGCCCTGTAGTCGAAGGTATATCTGGCGCACTCCGTACCCTCGGCGTCCATCGACTTAAGTATGCTCATAGAGTATGTGAAGTCCTTTTCCCCAAAGGTGATCATGCCGCTGATCCTCGGTGTGAAGTTGGGAGCGTCCGGCTCAAACCGGCGTGTCTCAAGGGCATCCTTAAACGATCTGCCCTCCTTT
>CAZBNY010000246.1:0-2299 GCA_964493235.1 uncultured Lachnospiraceae bacterium | reverse complement strand
GTTATTGCCTTATTCATGCTTTCTATATGTTTGATTGACGTATCGCTGTTGTTATTTATATTTGTGTTTTGAATATCAGAAAATGCCCTCTGCTGTTCAATTACCATATCTCCTAAAACTTTAACTGAGTTTTGTATACTGTCTGCAACCTCTTTTCTGAGAACACTGTTGGCAGTCTCAATATCACTCCTGACCTTATTCAATTCAGGGCCAAAAGCATTTTCAGAATTTCCGCCGAATGAATGTTTTTTCAGGGCATTATTCAGTAAAACCGGATACAAACACAGCAATAAAATAATAATTATCAGTAAAATTATCTCCATTTCTTTTCCTCCCACATGATTTATAATTAAAAGCTTCTAACTATAAAGCATTCTAGTCCTCTGTTCTCTCAATAATAACCGCATTTCCGTTAGCTGTTACGCCAAAGACATATGGTTGATATGTAGTTTTTCCATCAAGATTTTTCGTATGTGGATCTAATGTTAAATAATCGAAGTTCACGCCTATAACGGCATTACATCCTAAGTCATATGCCGATTCCTTTAGCTCTCTTAAAGCATCTTTTCTGAGACTGTCAATAGATTGCATAAGCTTTTCATGTACCTTTATTCCTTTCCCTCCAAAAACCGCAAAGCCACGGTCTACCGAAATAGCCTTATTACCTGAAATATAACCCGAGTACTTAGTTATTGTATATCCATCGAAGCTAAAACCGGATGTAATAAGCATTTCCGACATAACTTTTTTCTTAAGTAATTTCTCATTTTCAATTTCTTCTTGAATCGCAGCCTCTTCTTCCCTCTGCATCCTGATCTTTTCTTCTTCGGCCTCCTTAAATTGCTTAAAGCATTCAACATATTCTTCTATCTTATCATCATCAACGATAATGTCTCCAAAAAGTTTCGGCGAAATATTATAATTATCGCAAATAAATGTTTCAAACTCCTTCTTGTCCAAGTCGTAATCCTTCGCTATATCTTTAGTTTTCATTACAATTCTCCTATCATAAAGTATTATATTATATATATTTTCGTGCTTCCGCATTGTCAGGGTCAATATCAAGTATGAGCTTTGCGTATCTTTTTGCATTTGGCTTATCATACTCACATTTTCTAATCAGCCTTTTTATATCTTCATTAATATTAATTTCTGTATTTTTATTTCCTTTCGACGAGGATTGACATTTAGATATTTTGGTTTCTTCTTTTGTCAAAATAAACTTTGAGCCGCAATAATCACAAACTAAATATCCATTTTTTTCAGTCAACTCGCTTGAACCACATTTATCGCATACAATTGATTTCACATAATTCTCCCCCTTTGTCATACTGTCAGTATTAAATCTCATTGCATTAATTGAATATATATCAATTTTAGAGTTTATAACTCTATATGTCAATATAATTTTTTTCATTTTTCTATACTCACTGTTGAGGTGTATTTATGTACTACTATGAAAGAATACGGGCAATAAGGGAAGATAACGATCTGACTCAGCAGCAGGTCGCTGATTTGCTCCATATCGGTCAACGAACTTATTCCGATTACGAAAGCGGCAAAACAAGGATACCTATCGACAGCATACTAATACTGGCAAAATATTATAATGTTTCCATTGACTACATTACCGGCGCAAGCAACATAAAAAATGAATATCCTAAAAAATAAATCAGACATCAGTCATCATGGTGTCTGTTTTTTGTTGTTCACGGTCGTCCACTGTGTTATAATACCTACAAACTTAATATTCCGAAGGAGGAAAACGAATGAGATATTTTTATGACGCTGAAACCGAAAGACTTGAGCATGACGACATCAATTCAGTCAGCAGAATTATAGGCTACGGTGAAAATGTAATGGTCAGGGAGGAGTGTTTTATTAACAAAGGAACTATTGTGCCGCTCCACAGCCACAAGCACGAACAGATCACCCATGTAACAAAGGGCAGCCTCATAGTACTTACGGAAAACGGCGACGGACAGCTTCTTAGAGAGGGCGACGCGGTTTATTTCGACGCCTATGAAAAGCATGGCGTAAGGACCCTTGAGGAGAGAACGACCGTAATCGACTCTTTTTCACCTGTAAGGCTCGACCATCTTGAAAACAGGACAAGATACAACGTCTAAAATACATTCGTGTATAGAAAGCCTAAAGCAGCGGCAGAATTCATTTCTGCCGCTGCTTTTACCGATATGCCAATATATGAAAAAAGGCCATTCACGGCCGTGTTAAATAAAAAAAGTGCCCAGAACCGGAATTGAACCAGTGACACGAGGATTTTCAGTCCTCTGCTCTA
>CAZBNY010000245.1:0-2301 GCA_964493235.1 uncultured Lachnospiraceae bacterium | reverse complement strand
CAAAGCAGCTTGAATTAGCTGAAAAAATAGTAGAAAACGAACTCAGTGTAAGGGCAGCCGAAGCATTAGTCAAGGCCAACAACGCCGAAAAGTCTGTTGAGATCAAGCCACAGGTTTTTGACACCGGAGCCTATAAAACAATCGAGAAAAACCTAAAGGATCTGTTTGGGACCAAGGTAAAGCTCAACTGCAAAAAAAACAAAGGAAAGATAGAGATAGAATATTATTCGGACGCCGATTTAGAAAGAATATTGGAACTGATCAAAAAAATCGATAAATAAAAGAGGGAGTTTAAAATGACAGACGGGAGTTTTTTCGCACAGAATCTGGATTTGTGGATATCAATTCTGCTGACTCTTGCAGTCGTTCTTCTGATTCTTGTGGTCGTCAATATATACAACAATAAAAAGCTGAAGGACAGATATGAACAATTCATGGGCATCAACAGAAAGCGCAAAACCGATGTAAACATGGAAAAACTATTGTTGGAATGCGTGGCGAAGGCCGAGTCAATAGATGAAAAATACTCAAAGCTGCTGGAGATTGTTGAGGATATGCAGAAAAACATGCAGTATTGCTGCCAGAAAGTAGGCATTGTCAGATATAACCCCTTTGAGGAAATGGGCGGAAACCTGTGCTTTGCCGTGGCAATACTCGACGCCGAAAATACGGGCATTGTCATAAATGGTATCCACAGCAGGACGGGCACTTTCACTTACGCAAAGCCTGTGGAGCTTGGCGTAAGCACATATATCCTCTCTAAGGAGGAGCAGGAGGCCATTGATAAGGCGAAAAACAACGCCTATCAGGCTGTTAAAAGCACAATAACCGCTAAACAGCCGACAAAAACGCTCAGGGCAAAGGTTCAAAAGGAAAAAGAGGAAGCCAAAACAGAAAAGCTTGAAATATATAAAAAGGCCGCTGCACAAACGAAAAGGAGAAAAACTGTTAAAAGCGCAAAAAAATCTGTTGATAAACCGGAGAAATAACCAAAGAATAAGCCGCCTTATCCACAGAAAGGGTAGCTTATCCACATAAAAATTGTGTATAAATATGGAATTGGAGTAAAAATGAACTATAAAATGTTATTTTTAGATTTAGATAATACACTGCTTTCCAGCGATCTGTCTATTTCGGAAGAAAATTTAAGAGCCATCAGGGCCGCCTCCGAAAAAGGGGTAAAAATTGTCATTTGTACCGGGCGGGGAGTTTTCGGAGTAAAAAATATAGCCGAGCAGTTTGGAATAAATTGGGATAATTGCTATATTATATGCTTAAACGGCGGAGCGTTTTATAAAGGTTTTCCGCCAAAACTGATAGAGGAAAAGCTTTTTGACAGCCGAGAAGCCATGATCGTTTATGAGGCCGCGTATAAATACGGTGTTGACCTGCAAATTTACAGGGACAACAGCCTTATTATAGAAAGGATAACCGAAAGAATACGTGCCTATATTGATAAGAATAACGCCAGCTATGTGATGGTCAGCAAAATATCGGAATACGACGGCAAAATTTCTAAAATATTATTGAACGGAGAACATGAAAAGCTTGTAAAGATCCAAAAAGAGCTGGCGCCTGAGCTAAACGGTAAAATGAACTGCTTTTTTTCCAGCGACACATACTTGGAATTTACCGGAATTGAAATAACCAAGGGCAAAGCCATGAGGGAGCTGGCCGACAAGCTGGGTATTGATATTAAAGAGACGATAGCTATGGGAGACAGCTTTAATGATATGGCCATGATCGAGACCGCCGGACTGGGTGTCGCCGTACGAAACGCTGTTCAGCCGCTAAAGGACAAGGCCGGATATATCACCAAAAGCACCAACGATGAAAGTGCCGTTGCCGAAGTAATAGACAGATATATTCTTGGTGATGGAAAAAGCAATGCCGGCGAGTATAAATTCCGCATACCTATACAAATTTTCATCATAATACTTGTGATCGAGCAGCTGATTGCGCACGCCTTCGGATTTAATATGTTTAAAATACTAAGATACGAGTATATATATGGCGCGGGCGACGGCTATAGGCTTGGAATCATCGGTCTGCTGCTGCCAGCTGTTCTCTGCTTTGTTGTGGATTATTTCAACCAGCGCACAAAGGGCGAAGATGAGGACGAATTTTGGGAGAGCAAATACGGTAAAAAATGAGTATTTCGCCCGCATAAAACTTTGTTTTATTTATTACAAAAATATATTTGACAATTCTCCGTATTTATGATATTATAGCAAGGCAGTAGGCCGTGGAGAAGTACTCAAGTGGCTGAAGAGGCGCCCCTGCTAAGGGTGTAGGTCGTTT
>CAZBNY010000244.1:0-2311 GCA_964493235.1 uncultured Lachnospiraceae bacterium | reverse complement strand
TTTTCAGGAGAGAAAAATAGGGGAAAGGGACGGAGAATGCCGTCCTTTTCTTCTTGGTGCCGAAAAGGCAAGAATAAACCCTAGTTCAACTGGGGGATAAAGGAATCTTAAAGAAAAGGAGTAACCTCCTATGTTAATATAAAAGGAGCCTGACAAGCCAAAAGAAAAAACATAGGAGGTTAATGTCATGAAAGACATAAACAGTTTATCACATAGTAAATGGAGATGCAAATATCATATAGTATTTGCGCCAAAATACAGAAGGCAAGTAATATATGGCAAGATAAGAGCGGATATAGGGAAAATACTAAGAGAGTTGTGTGAGCGAAAGGGAGTAGAAATAATAGCGGCAGGGTATGAAAAATTGGCTTGACATATCAGGGTGGCAGTGCTAATATAGTGTCAAAATTAATATTGGTCTTCAGGGCAGGGTGAAATTCCCGATCGGCGGTAAAGTCCGCGAGCGCATGGCGCAGGATTTGGTGAGATTCCAAAACCGACAGTATAGTCTGGATGGAAGAAGGCAGAAAGGCTGTATTTTTATATACGGTTTGTTGTGTATGTATGTCCTGAAATGTTATCATTTCAGGACTTTTTTAATAGGTTTATTTGTGTGCCCTGTGAATTTTTCATGGGGCTTTTTTGCTGGGGGTTGATAGCTTTGACTGACGAAGATTATATGAAAATAGCCTTGGAGGAGGCCAAAAAGGGTATGGGGTTCACATCGCCTAACCCGATGGTCGGCGCGGTGATCGTCAAGGACGGACGTATACTGAATAAGGATCACCACCACAAATATGGGGAGTTCCATGCCGAAAGGAACGCATTGCTCAACTGCGGCGAGGATACCCGTGGGGCGGATATTTATGTAACGCTTGAGCCTTGCTGTCATCATGGCAAGACCCCGCCGTGTACCGACATCATCATCGAGAAGGAAATAAAGCGGGTTTTTATAGGCTCCTCAGACCCAAATCCGAAGGTTGCCGGAAAGGGCGAGGAAATACTCAGAAGCCACGGCATTGAGGTGAAAAGCGGGATCCTTAAGGAGGAGTGCGACGAGCTGAACGAGCCGTTTTTCCACTTTATAACCAAAGGGACGCCCTATGTCGTTATGAAATACGCTATGACGGCTGACGGGAAAATAGCGACGAGAACCGGCGCCTCCAAATGGATAACCGGAGAGAAAGCAAGGAATAATGTACATGAAAGCCGCCGGCGATACAGCGGGATAATGGTCGGCATAGGCACTGTGCTTGCCGATGATCCGCTTTTGACCTGTAGGGTAGAGGGCGGCAGAGATCCGATTAGGATAATATGCGACTCGTCGCTGAGAACTCCTGTAACATCAAATATAGTCAAGACTGCCAACGAGGTAAGCACGATAATCGCTACTCTGAACGACGATGTGAGGGAGTACAAAAAGTATGAGAGCCGAGGAATAAAAATAATTAAAACAGCCTCAAAGATGGGGCATATAGACCTGAATGACCTGATGGCAAGGCTCGGAGAGATGAAAATAGACAGCATACTGATGGAGGGCGGCGGACAGCTCAATTTCAGCGCTCTTGAAAGCGGGATAGTGAACAAGGTGCAATGCTATATCGCGCCAAAGATATTCGGCGGGGAAACGGCGAAAACGCCTGTCAGCGGCAGGGGCATAAGCCTGCCGAAGGACGCGTTTATGCTTGAGAAGCCGAAAATATCAATGTTCGGCGAGGACATACTGATTGAATGGAGAAGGTGAGATGATTGTTTACAGGCATAGTTGAGGAAATTGGCAAAATAGTAAACGTGGCAAGGGGCGTGAAGTCCTCAAAGCTGACAGTCGCCGGCGAAAGGATATTTGACGATCTTAAGCTGGGCGACAGCATTGCCGTAAATGGAGTATGCCTGACGGTGACGAGCTTTACGGCGAATACCTTTACGGCGGACGTTATGAACGAGACGCTCTCAAGAAGCAATCTGGGAGAGCTTAAGCCAGGCAGTCCTGTGGATCTGGAAAGGGCGATGGCTGCCGACGGCCGCTTTGGGGGACACATCGTTTCTGGCCATATAGACGGTACGGGAACGATAACCAAAATAGAGAGGGACGACATCGCCCTGTGGTACACCGTGGCTGCCGACAGAAAGATTATGAAATATATAATCGAAAAAGGCTCCGTTGCCATAGACGGAATAAGCCTGACCGTGGCGAGGGTGACAGACACCGATTTCGCCGTCTCGCTTATCCCCCACACAGCCAAGGAAACTGTGCTCGGGCACAAAAAAACGGGAGATACGGTCAATCTGGAAAACGATGTTGTCGGAAAAT
>CAZBNY010000243.1:0-2361 GCA_964493235.1 uncultured Lachnospiraceae bacterium | reverse complement strand
CTATGGGTATGTCCCTCGCTCTCCTCCAATCCGCATATCAGGATCCTCCCGTCGCTCTCATCGTCGTCCTGCGCGAAGGCGTAAGGAATCACGCCGGCTGTCAGTGCGGCCGCCAGCAAAAGCGCTAACCATTTTTTGTTATTTATCCTTTTCATAATTTAAGCATAACCCGTCATTTTTAACGGGTTATTTTCCCCCCCCAATTGAGAATATAAATAACCACAGAATTTTAATTTATTATATCCTCTTTGGCGCATTATCGCAAGCTTTTTTGTATATTTTTAATAATTATTTTTTCGATATAATTGATAATGTTGTGGTGTTTTTAATGTTCAAAACGTAAAAAACCGCTTCCTTTTTTTAACCTGCCGGTCTAAAAAAGGAAGCGGTTGTCAAGGCGGCCGTTCAGGAAAACAAACGAAGGTTCTGTCATGTTCCTTAAACCGGCCGCCGGTGTTATTTCACGTTGCTGTCTGAGTGTGGATCGGTTCGTTTTACTCGGCGTCAACCTTAGCGATATAGCTGATGAGGTCAACGACCTTGTTGCTGTAGCCCCACTCGTTGTCATACCAGCTTATAAGCTTAACGAAGTTGTCGTTAAGAGCGATACCGGCCTTGGCGTCGAAGATAGATGTGTGAGAGTCGCCGAGGAAGTCGCTTGAAACAACGTCGTCCTCAGTGTAGTCAAGAATTCCCTTAAGCTCGTTCTCGGAAGCCTTCTTAACGGCGGCCTTGATTTCCTCATATGTCGCCGGTTTAGCGAGTCTGCAAGTAAGGTCTACTACAGAAACATCAATTGTGGGTACACGGAAGCTCATACCTGTAAGCTTTCCGTTAAGCTCGGGGATAACCTTTCCAACGGCCTTAGCTGCGCCTGTTGATGAGGGAATGATGTTGGCCGAAGCCGCTCTGCCGCCTCTCCAGTCCTTCTTTGAGGGGCCGTCAACCGTTTTCTGTGTAGCTGTTGTTGAATGAACCGTTGTCATAAGTCCCTCAACAATGCCGAAGTTGTCATTGATAACCTTTGTAAGAGGAGCAAGGCAGTTAGTTGTACACGAAGCGTTTGAAACGATGTTCATGTCCTTTGTATATTTGTCCTGGTTTACGCCCATAACAAACATGGGAGCGTCCGCCGAGGGAGCTGAGATAACGACCTTCTTAGCGCCTCCCTTGAAGTGAGCTGACGCCTTGTCTGTTGTTGTGAAAAGGCCTGTTGACTCAACGATATATTCCGCGCCCGCCTCTTTCCAGGGAATAGTAGCGGGGTCCATAAGAGCGTAAACCGTGATCTCATTGCCGTTTACGACAAGCTTTCCGTCCTTCTCTGAAACCTCGCCCTTGAAACGGCCCTGAGCCGAGTCATATTTCATCATGTATACCATGTAGTCAACAGAGATTGCCGGGTCGTTGATAGCGACTACCTGAACGTCATCTCTTGTAAGCGACGCGCGAAGAACAAGTCTGCCGATACGTCCAAATCCGTTAATACCTACTTTAACCATAAAAATTCCTCCTAATAGTTGATTTACGTGCCAAAAAACTAAACCTTACATTTAGATTATAGCACAAGAGTCTGCTTTATAAAACCCTAAATTTGTAAAAATAAAAAATTTTACATTCAATATATTTCCCGATTATCCATTTAATATGCGAATTTCCGGCATTAAAAATATTGTGGGACTTGTCTTTATCCAAAATATAATTTACAATAGCCTGAGAGGTGATAAAGATGTTTTTCATTATGGGTATAACGGACGGAAAAAAGCGATTTGAGCAGCTTTTCAGCATAATTTGCCCGCACTGCTCGAACATCGGGAAGGCTGTCGTATATATGACCTATACCTGTCTCAGCCTGTTTTTCATACCGTTTTTCAAATGGAATAAAAAATATTATGTGGAAATGGAATGCTGCGGAACGCTGTTTATTCTCGATGAGGAAAAGGGAAAGGCTATAGCCTCGGGAAAGGACGTAGTAATAACGGCCTCCGATCTGACAGAGGTAAATAACGGGTATTATGAGAAAAGGTGCCCCGGCTGCGGATCCGTCGTTGACAGTAGCTTTGACTATTGTCCGAGGTGCGGACGGAAATTATGATATGTACGAAGCCCAGTTTTGCGGGCTTCTTTGGGTCAGTCACCCATTGCGGCGCTTATTTTTTTCAGCGCCTTTTTTTCTATTCTCGATACATAGGAACGGGATATATTGAGTATTTTGGCTATTTCACGCTGAGTTACCGTCTCGCCGCCGTCAAGGGCGTAACGCAGCTTTATTATTTGTTTTTCTCTCTCGTCCAGCGCGTTATCCATGCCCTGGAGCATTCGCCTTATCTCCAGCTTTTCTCCCACCTCGTCCGGTACCGG
>CAZBNY010000242.1:0-2378 GCA_964493235.1 uncultured Lachnospiraceae bacterium | reverse complement strand
TGCCGCAGACCGGAGATACGGCGAATATAGGACTTTGGATCACCCTTGCCTGCACATCGCTGCTTGGCATAGCGGTTATCCTGCTCGGAAGAAAGAGAAGATACAGCAGGCGCGGATAAGAAGAATTATCTGCCGGAAGAAGGAGGAAAACAATGAACAAGAGAGAATTTGCGACAGAACTTAGCGGGAAGACCGGCCTTACCATAACAAAGGCAGTAGAGATCACAAATGCTGCCATTGACATTCTGAGCGAACGAATGGTGGCGGGCGACAGAGTACAGTTTTCCGGCTTTGGGTCTTTTGAAACGAAGGATTCTCCCAGGCGCAAGGCGAGGAATCCTAAAACCGGAGAGGAAGTAATTATCCCCGCCGGCTACAGACCGGCCTTTAAGGCGGGAAAAGAGTTGCGCGAAAAGATAAATGATGCTCACGGATAAGAGCGATACAAGACGGGCTGGATTGTTCCAGCCCGTCTTTTGCCTAAACAGGTGAAAGGGTCATTAAAACTCGAATACGGGGCAAATGTACGGTGCGGCATAAAACAGGGGCGTAAAAGAATGGGCGTTACGCATGAAAGAAAAAGGGCGGTTCTTTCAGGATTGTCAACAACCGCAGGTGTTCTCTGAAAACTGCCTTTTACACAGCCGTACAGGACGGTTATATACGCAAGACATTTCATTGACTGAGGACAGAAATTTTGTATAATCAAATTAAAGCAGGCATTACACATGGAAATTTGTTAAACGGCGATATGAAAAATGATCCGGCGATTTTATTTGGAGGTGTTTTAAAGTGCTTTCTCTCGAGATGATTTATGAGGCTAAGCGGATACTTAAGGACGTGGCAAGATGTACGCCGCTTACTCCGGCTCCGCAGATAGGAAAAGGAATTTATATTAAAAACGAAAATCTTCAGCTCACGGGCTCTTTTAAGCTGAGAGGAGCCTACAACAAGATCAACAGCCTTACGGAGGAGGAAAAATCAAAGGGCGTAATAGCCTGCTCTGCAGGAAACCACGCTCAGGGAGTGGCCCTTTCGGCGTCGATGAGCGGAATCAGATCCATAATCTGTATGCCGGCCGGAGCGCCCATAGCCAAGGTCGAGGCTACAAAGGGTTACGGAGCAGAGGTCGTGCTTGTGCAGGGAGTTTATGACGACGCCTACGCCAAGGCGGTTGAGCTTACAAAAGAATTCGGCTACACCTTCGCCCACCCCTTCGATGACGAACGTGTAATAGCCGGACAGGGCACGATTGGCCTTG
The DNA here is from genome assembly GCA_964493235.1 of uncultured Lachnospiraceae bacterium. GTDB lineage: Bacteria > Bacillota > Clostridia > Lachnospirales > Anaerotignaceae > Metalachnospira. The sequence continues at coordinate 1,117 of CAZBNY010000242.1, read as the reverse complement.
AGATACTTGAACAGCTTGAAAATGTCGATACTATAGTCGTTCCTATAGGAGGCGGCGGCCTTATAAGCGGGATAGCCTACGCCGTAAAATCTATCAAACCCGAATGCAGGATCATAGGCGTTCAGGCGGCGGGAGCGCCGAGCATGGCGGAGTCGGTAAAGAACGGCAGGCCAACGGAGCTTGAGAGCGTCTCGACCATAGCGGACGGAATAGCCGTAAAGAAACCGGGCGATCTGACATTTGATATTTGCAGCAAATATGTGGATAATATTGTAACAGTTACCGAGGACGAAATTTCATCGGCGATACTCAAGCTTATGGAAAGCCAGAAAACCGTAGCGGAGGGCGCGGGCGCCGTATCCATAGCCGCCGTAATGTTCGGGAAGGTCGATGTCGAGAACAAAAATACAGTGTGCGTAGTATCGGGCGGCAATATCGATGTAACGATGCTTTCGAGAATAATAACAAAGGGTCTTTCAAAATCGGGAAGAATGTGCGAGATAAAGACAAAGGTAGTTGATAAGCCGGGACAGCTTATCAGCCTTCTCAATATCGTTTCGGAGACCGGCGCGAACATAATAAGCGTAAACCATTACCGTGAGGCCAAGCTTTCCGACGTAACAAACTGCGTTGTTTCGATGGTGCTTGAGACTATCAATATGGGCCATGTTATCCAGATAGAAAACGCGTTAAGATCCGCGGGATATGAACTGATAGGCATTTAAAGAAAAAGAGGATTGCGCTTTGGAGGCGCCGGGGTCCGGACTGATAATCGCGATAATATCAGGTATAGCCATCGGAAGCCTCGCCAAATCAATGGAGATACCTGAAATAATCGTGGCCGGAGCCACCTTCAAAGGCGTTTTCGCAAATTCCTCAATTCCGCCGTTCCGCTTATCATTATCGGTTTTGTGGTGCCGCGCGGCGCGGTTATGGCGGCACTGGGCATACTCAAGTCAATGCTCAATTTCAACGATTCCATGTGTGCCCTTATGATTGCTCTTTACATCGTGCAGGACAGCTTCAAAACAGCCTGCAACGTGACCTGTGACACTCCAGAATTTATAAACCCTTAAAAAGAGGATTCCAAGGCCGGACTTTCGGATCCTCTTATTTA
>CAZBNY010000241.1:0-2386 GCA_964493235.1 uncultured Lachnospiraceae bacterium | reverse complement strand
GCTTCTTATTGTTTACCGTAAGGTGGCTCTGATACTTAAGGACAAGGGCGTTACGGTTGTTATGCCGCATATCGGTGAGTATGCTACCTCTATGGAAATGGCCGGACTTTCGATCACTATTTTCAAGCTTGACAGCGAGCTTAAGGAGCTTCTTGTAAGCCCTGCTTCAACTCCTTTCTATACAAATCTGAATAAATAAGTCAGGAGGCTGGATATGAATTACGAATCTTTAAAAAAGATCATCGCCGGGATCAGCGATATTATGACTGAAAACAGGGATTATCTTGTTTCGCTTGACCAGAAGAACGGTGACGGAGACTTAGGTATTTCTATGGCCTCCGGCTATGAGGCTGTTAAAAACTATGTTGCCGGAGCTGAGGAAAGAGACCTTGGTAAGCTCCTTATGAAGTGCAGCTCTGTATTTAACGAGGCGGCACCTTCATCACTTGGAACGATTACTTCGTTCGGCTTTATGGGAATGGCAAAGGCCCTTAAGGGAAAAGAGGAGGCAAGCTTCGCGGACTGCATAGACGCCCTTGAGGCTGGCCTTAATAAAATAATGGAAAAGGCTAAATCCAAACCCGGAGAAAAGACTATTCTTGACGCTCTCCACCCGGCCATCGAGGCTCTTAAGGCCAATAAGGACGGCGATAAGGTCGAGGCTTTAAAGGCGGCTGCCGAGGCTGCGGCTCAAGGAAGTGAAAATACAAAGAATATGCGCTCTGTTCACGGACGAGCGGCTTATTATGCAGAAACAAGCATCGGGACCCTTGACGGAGGTTCTGTAGTTGGCAAACTTATTTTTGAGGCTATTTATAAATGTTATTGTTGATTCTGTTAGGGGGAGGACTTAGTGGACAGAGAGCTTTATGAGAATTATTTGGAAATTCTCTCAAGCGAGCTTATACCGGCGCTGGGCTGTACTGAGCCTATTGCGATAGCATATGCCGCGGCAAAGGTAAGAGAGGCCCTTGGACGTATGCCCGAATCTATTAAGGTTGACTGCAGCGGAAATATCATTAAAAATGTTAAAGGCGTTACGGTCCCTAATTCGGGCGGACTTAAGGGAATAGATGTTGCGGCTGTGCTTGGCGTAGTAGGCGGTGCGGCTGATAGAAAGCTTGAGGTATTAAATTCTGTAACTCAAGACGATATTGAGAAAACAAAGGAACTTGTAGCCGAAGGATATTGTAAATGCGGATTAATAGAGGGGAAAGAAAACCTTGATATAATCATAGAAGCAAGAGCAGGCGAAGAGTCTGCTCTGGTAGAGATCAAAACCTATCATACAAATATAGTAAGGATCGAAAAAAACGGCGAAGTCGTTTTCTCAAAGGACGATGATGTGCAGACTAAGAAGATAGACAAGAGTAAGCTCAATGTAAAGGATATACTTGCTTTTGCCGACGAGGTTGCCATAGAGGACATAGAGCCTATTATAAAACGTCAGATAGAGACGAATACAGCTATATCCAATGAGGGCATAAAGGAAGCCTTCGGGGCGCAGGTGGGACGTACTATACTTAAGTATAACGACCCGTCTGACGTAAGGATAAGAGCTAAGGCAATGGCCGCGGCTGGCAGCGATGCCCGTATGAGCGGTTGCGCCATGCCGGTCGTTATCAATTCGGGCAGCGGAAACCAGGGACTTACGGTATCTATTCCCGTCATAGTGTATGCCAAAGAAAAGGGCTGCACGGACGAGGAGCTTTACAGAGCGCTTGTTGTGTCTAATCTTATCTCACTTCATCAAAAGAGATATATAGGAGACCTTTCGGCGTATTGCGGAGCTACGAGCGCGGGCTGCGCGGCGGCGTGCGGAATAGCTTATCTTGACCATAGCTCATATGAGGTGATCTGCGGTACGATAATCAATTCTATTTGTACTATCGGCGGAATGGTGTGCGACGGCGCGAAAAGCTCATGCGCCGCAAAGATCGCTTCGTCTGTAGAGACCGGAATGATGGCGTATGCTATGGCTAAGGAGGGCAATATTTACGGACATGGCGAGGGCCTTGTCGGCAATGATATTGAGGAGACCATAAGCAATATAGGCCGAATGGGAAAAGACGGAATGAAGTCCACTGATGTCGAAATACTCAACATTATGCTTGGAAACTGAAATTAATTTTATTTATGCAAATTGATAAAAAATTTATAAATATTTTGTTAAAGTTTTTATACGTAAATTTGCGAAAATATGTTACAATGTATATTACTATACTAGGGTATAAGGCCATATGCGATCAGATTTGTGACCTGCGCCTAAAAAGCGTCCATTTTCAGTTAAAGTAGGTGGATTTGAGGAGTTTTGGATCGCGAAAGCATATAGTGCTTAGAAGTCAATATATCATGGTATGAAATGCTGACGGCATTTTATATAGAA
>CAZBNY010000240.1:0-2443 GCA_964493235.1 uncultured Lachnospiraceae bacterium | reverse complement strand
ATCATAAGTCAATGATTTTAGATATTTATTACATCAATGGGGTCACTTGTGTAATTTTTTTGCACAAAAACAGGAACGATTAAAACTTTATAACAAAAATACTGTATATAAAAGCGGCAGTTCATTTATAGTATTATGCAATATAGCTAATATAATATTTTAATTTCGTTATTTTTAACATATATGCATTATTAGATTACCTAATTTTAATCTTAATCATTTTATATCAAACAACGAGTTTAAAACAAGCCAATTCTGCGGAAAGTATCTCATAAGGTTCCAATAGGTCACTCCTCTGAACCCGTAGGAATAGGCCGTTGTAAGCTTTGTCTGTATGCTTCTGGCATCCTCGAACCATACCTCATGGGTCTGGGAGTTGTCATACATGAACGTCGGCGACTTGGCAGCCTCATCAAATTTTATTTCAGCTCCGAATTCAGCCGCTATGTTTACCGCCTCATAATTTGATATTGACACGGCCTTCATATCCCCTTGAATGAACGGTATAGGCCAGTCATATCCGTAATTTGGTATCCCCATGAAAATTTTTTCTCTCGGTATCTCCGTTACAGCGTAGTCCAACACTCTTTTTACGCTCTTTATGGGAGCCACGGCCATAGGCGGTCCATATGTGTATCCCCACTCATAGGTCATAACAAGCACAAAGTCGCTCGCCTCACCTATCAGCCTGTAGTTATGCCCCTCATAAAGCAGTCCCGGCTGGTCTGCCGAGGTCTTGGGCGCCAGCGCCGTGAAAAGGACCATGCCCTCCTCATTGAGCGTTTCGGAAAGCCTTCCGATAAACTCGGCAAAGACGACTGAATACTGCGGAGGTATAAACTCAAAGTCAATATCGGCGCCATAGTATCCCTTCTGTTTCAGGACCGGAATTATAATTTCGATGAACCTTGTCTGGGCGTCATAGTCCGATAAAAAATACGCCACATTCTCACTGCTGAAGGTCCCCTGCTCCGTCAAAGATGTCAGGACCAGTATAGGCTTGACCCCATACTCCGCAGCGTATCGTATGAGTCTTTCATCGTCGGCGTATATAAGAGTGCCGTCGGGTCTCAGGCCGTATGAGAAAATGCTCAGGTATGTCAAATACGGCAGGCAGTTTGCCAGAATATCATCGTTTATGTAGGTATAGGCATAGCCGTTGACCTCAAGGGCGCCTATTTTTTCCTGTGCGAATTCCAGCACGATAGTCTGTCCCGGATATATGTACAGTCCGGTATTTACCACGGGATTGTTGCGTCTAAGCGTTTTTACGGAAACACCTGTCTTTTTGGATATTGACGAAAGCGTATCGCCCTCGCCAGCCGTATATACTCTTTGGGGATAAAGTATCACTATTGTCTGTCCGACCACCAGATTATTCGGATTTTGAAGCTGATTGTTTATCACTATGCTTTCCGCCGAAACGCCGTAATAGCTTGCTATGGAATATATAGTCTCCCCGCTTGAAACAACATGAATAAGCATATCTGACCTCCGTCAATAGAATTTGTTGATCTCTCTTTTAAGTCTGGATATTATTTTCTTCTCAAGCCTGGATATGTAGGATTGTGAAATGCCCAGCATATCGGCTACCTCCTTCTGTGTTTTCTCGTCTCCGCTGCCGTTGATGCCAAACCGAAGGCTTATTATTTTCTGCTCCCTGTCGGTCAGCTTTGTCAAAGCCTTCTTAAGAAGCGTTTTGTCCACCTCGTCCTCAATATCCTTATAGATTGTGTCGGCGTCAGTTCCCAGTATGTCCGACAGGAGCAGCTCATTGCCCTCCCAGTCCACGTTAAGCGGCTCGTCTATGGATATTTCCGTTCTCGTTTTGTTATTTCTGCGGAGATACATAAGTATTTCGTTCTCGATACATCTTGAGGCATAGGTAGCCAGCTTTATCTTCTTTTCGGGCTTGAAGGTATTTATGGCCTTTATGAGACCTATAGTACCTATTGATATCAGGTCCTCGATGTTTATTCCCGTATTCTCGAATTTTCTAGCTATGTACACAACAAGACGCAGGTTCCTCTCTATCAGCACGTTTTTCGCCTGTACGTCGTTTTCCCCGCCAAGCTCGCTCAAAACAACTTCCTCCTCGCTCTGGCTCAGCGGCGGCGGAAAGGTATCACTTCCTCCAATATAATATATGGTGCTTTTTTCGTAGCCTATCCTGAATCTGTGTATGAACCGGTCCTTGATACGAAAATAAATAAATTTAAAGCTTATCATATATACACTTCCTCATAAAATAATTTCATAATTAACGATCGCGTTGAATCTTCCGGCCCTGTCCAGCCCCTCGCCGTATATTCCTATCACAATGTTTTCCTTTTCTATCGCTTTGCCGTTTTCCATTTTTATTTCCGCTCTGTCGGCCTTTATTCCAAGCAGCATACCGTTTTGATTTCCCAGACTGCTGAAGGGGATAAGCCGTATGCGTGTT
>CAZBNY010000239.1:0-2454 GCA_964493235.1 uncultured Lachnospiraceae bacterium | reverse complement strand
TCTTGACTTGGGTTTAATTTATTCTCCAACTGTTCAGTTCTCAAGGATCATCTTTGCTCGTTTTTAACAGCTCGATTAGTATATAGCAAAACCTTCGATCTGTCAAGTATATTTTTATTATTTTTTTGGCGGAGAAGGTGGGATTTGAACCCACGCACCGCTATTAACGGTCTACTCCCTTTCCAGGGGAGCCCCTTCAACCACTTGGGTACTTCTCCACAAGGCTCTCACTGAAAAAATGATAAAAATGGCGGAGAGGGTGGGATTCGAACCCACGGCCCCTTGCGGAGTCACCGGTTTTCAAGACCGGCTCCTTAAACCACTCGGACACCTCTCCACAGTTTAACCAGATTTTGTTAAATTTTGCTGTTCACGGCTGTCGCGAACAATAGATATAATACACGGTCAAACAGATTTTGTCAACACCTTTTTTACATTTTAGCGAAAAATTTAACGGTTTTATTTTATCAAAAAAGGGCGGCTCAGTAAACCAAGCCGCCCAAAATATAGCTATTTTATTAGAAATAATACGCACAGAGAAGCAGGAATATAAAAAGAACTATTTCCACGATTCCCCATTTTGCTTTGTCGTCGCTCATAAGAATTCTCCTTTCCTATTAACAGCACGTTGACCACCATTACATATAATATCCGGGGAATATTACGTGTATGTAGAGCATTGCGGCAATCATTTCAACTATTATGAGTACCAGAAGGGCAGGTATAACTTTTCTCATAACATGGCCTTCCTGGTTTTCAAAGTCAACCGTTGCGCAAACAGCGATTACGTTATTAGGGCAGATCATGTTTCCGAGAGCTCCGCCTGATGAGTTGACAGCCGCTGTGAAAGCAGGGCTGATTCCAAGGATCTGTGCGGCCTCAATATGCATAGGATGGAACATGATGTTCGATCCGAGCGTTGTGCCTGTCATGAACGAGCCAAGGCATCCGATAAATATAGCCGCTGCGGGATATCCGTTTCCTACTACTGCCGCGAGAGCCTTCGCGAGAATTGAAAGCATTCCGGCAACCTTCATAACCTCGGCGAGGCCTGAAAGACATGCGATTGAAATAAGCGCTCCGACAACGCTCTTGAACGAAATAGCGACACATTTCGGGAATTTCTTTGTGTAGCCAAGAACGATCGAACCAACGAAGCAAACTATAAGGATAGTTGTTCCGATCCAAACCGCGAATCCTCTCTTGTATAACCATGTGCCTTCAAGACCAAAACGTGCGCAGGGAAGAGCAATGATAAGAAGAGCATATGTAAACAAAGCTTTCCATGCAGGAACGTCGCTTCTTGTCTCCGGCAGAGTCGCAACGAACTCAGCGGGAGTTTCGCCCATGCCGCCTGTAGCCTTAAGAACGATAAAGTTAACAAGAATAATTACGATACCGGAAATAATTGATGTAAACTCAAATCCGATCGTATGAGTTACTGCAACCATAATTAAAGCGCCTACAACTGAGTTCATTAAAAGGAAAGGAACAAGTCCTTTGAAACCTTTTTTGCCATAGCAGACAGCTGTAATTACCCAAGGGCAGAAGAACGCGCCTACAGCGTTAACTCTTGATGTAGCCATTGAAAGCATATTGTAGATATCCATTGTTGACATAGTGTCAAGAGCCGGCCAGTTGTAAACAGCGCCCGCGCCTTCAGCGACCATAGCCGCGAAACCGCCTGAGCAGGTAAGTCCGGCAGCGCCCCATGACGACCAGATACCATTACAGATAAGAGATGAAAGAACCGCGAACATAGGGCTTATTCCAAGGCCCATGAGCAGCGGCGCGCAAACAGCGGCGGGAGTACCGGCACCGGCACAGCCCTCAAGGAACGCGCCGAAACCAAAAGCAACGATAACTATGTGTTTACGCTTATCATCTGTGATTCCTACAATAATTTCCTTGATCTTTTCCATCGCTCCTGTTTCAAGAAGCATATTAAGGATACAAAATGCTGATAAAATAAGCATAATAACTTTCGTACCGGAAACAACGCCGGACCAAGTGTTTTTGGCAATAACGCTGGCGTCAATTCCGAAATAGAAAAGGCCAAGCACTATGCCCACTATAAGAGCGATCGGCGATACAAGCTTGGTAGGCTTGTTAAGTACGATAATACCGATAAGAACAACAAGGATCGGTATCAATGATACGATAACATCCATAAACAATTCCTCCTTATAAAACTTTATATCGTGTTCCTCTGTTTTTTCAAGCGTCTCCCCAAAACACGCGGCAAATGAAAAACAGATTAAACAACAAACGGCACTCACGTCCCCCGACTAACAGAAATCCGTTCATTGTTTATATTTCAATCCTTTCTTCAAAAATGAATAAAGAAAAGACTGTCTACAGCATCACATCAGTTTACATCAAACGAAATAATCACCGGTTATCGCTATTTGTTTTTCAATGTTCAAAAGCCTGTTTTCCATAGCTTTCTCATTC
>CAZBNY010000238.1:0-2456 GCA_964493235.1 uncultured Lachnospiraceae bacterium | reverse complement strand
CAGTATTTATAATTATCCGCACAGTCAGGACATATACTTAAAGAATTCATTTTCTTTCAATTTTTCTTTTGTAAAATCTTTTGTCAACCTATGCTCTGACATTTTATTCCACTCTTCACAATAATTATACCCCAACAGTAATTATTGCGCAACAGGTTTGTTACAAACCATAAAAACATTTATAGGGAATTTAGGTTCTACAAAACGAATTAGTTCTGAAATATTATCTAATGAAAATTTTGATACGTGCAGGTTTGTCAAACATATCTATTGTAAACCTATAAAACATTGCGTTTTACTTAAGTTTTGTTGTTGAAAAAAATCAAAGGTTAGGCTATACTATTGTATATAAGTATTTTTTAGAAATTGGAGAAGGTGAGTAAATGGCAGTTACTGAAGCAGTTGAAAATTATTTAGAGGCGATACTTGTTTTAAGCTACAGACAGCCCGATGTACACGCGGTTGACGTATGTAATTATCTCGGATACTCGAGGCCGACTTTATCTGTCGCTATTAAGCAGATGAGAGAGGAAGGACTTATTACAGTCAGCGGCGAGAACCATATTTTCCTGACGGAAAGCGGACGGGCAGTGGCCGAAAAGATATACGAAAGGCACAACGTGATAGCTGCCATGCTTATTGCCCTCGGCGTTACTGATGAGGTCGCTTATACTGACGCCTGCAAAGTCGAGCATGATCTCAGCAATGAGACCTTTAACTGTATCAAGGATCATTATTTGAAGTATAAGAAGGCAAAGGAGTCTGTATGAAATACGAAATACTCCTGTTTGATCTGGACGGTACACTCCTTGATTTTGACACCAGCGAGCATATGGCTTTAATGAAGCTGTTCGCCGCTCATGGTCTTAAGGCCGAAGATAGGTTCTTTGACGCCTATGCCGAGGTCAACAACGGCCTTTGGCGCGCTTATGAAAGGGGAGAGATCTCAATGAGCGGACTTCTCGACACCCGTTTCAGGAAAACGATGGGTCTTTTTGGCATGGATATAGACGGAAAAGCCTGGGAGAAAGAGTACAGAGGGTATCTTGGAGACTTTGCCTTCCTGATCGACGGAGCCGATAATGTACTAAGACGGCTTTCCATTAACCACAGGATCTTCGCGGTGACAAACGGGGTAGGAGATACTCAGATAAACAGGCTGAGGCTGGCAGGGATAATCGATCTGTTTGAGGATATATTTATTTCCCAGCTTGTCGGCGCGCAGAAGCCGTCAAAGGAGTTCTTTGACTATGTGGAAAAGAGTATTTCTGGCTTTGATAAGTCCAGAGCGCTTGTCATAGGCGATTCACTGCTGACGGATATTTCGGGCGGGAAAAACGCCGGCATAGATACCTGCTTTGTCAATCTTAATAAAAGAGAGCATGATGAGACTCCGACATATGAAATCAGTGAATTAAGTGATTTAATAGGAATATGCAATTAAAAAGACCGCTTATGCGGCCTTTTTAGTGTGTTTGGCGGATCATTTTTTCTGTGCAAGATTTGCACAGTATGTAAGGCTTCCCGACGCGTTGTGAGCGGCTATGCAGTCACAGCATTTGCCGTGTCTGGGACACTCCGCTTTAACACAGGGACAGTCGTGTGTATTTTCGCACATAGTGTAATCCTCCTTTTTATAAGATATATATATTTTATACCCGTTAGCCGAAGATTTCAATATGTCAGACTGAAATAATACGAGGAGGTTTTTATGAGAATAGGTACAGGATATGATGTTCACCGTTTGGTGACAGATAGGAAACTGATACTCGGAGGAGTCGAGATACCCTATGAGAAGGGCCTTTTGGGACATTCCGACGCCGATGTGCTTGTCCATGCGGTTATGGACGCGCTCCTAGGGGCGGCGGCACTGGGAGACATAGGGAAACATTTCCCCGATAATGATGAAAATTTTAAAAATATTTCAAGTTTAGTGCTGTTAAAAAGGGTTTGCCTATTGCTTAAAGAAAGCGGATATAATACAATAAATATTGACGCAACCGTTATCGCCCAGCGGCCTAAGCTCGCCGGATATATTCAGCAGATGAGGCAGAATATAGCGGAGGGCCTTGGCATTGCCGTTGACTGTGTTAACGTCAAGGCCACTACTGAGGAGGGACTTGGCTTTACGGGCAGCGGAGAGGGAATTGCCGCTCAGGCGGTTTGTCTGATAGAAAAAATTTAAAAGGAGAATTGCCATGAAGATTTATAATACTCTTACAAGGAAAAAAGAAGAATTTGTACCAATGGAGCCCGGAAAGGTAAAGATGTATGTCTGCGGTCCTACTGTATATAACTATATCCATATCGGCAACGCGCGTCCCTACGTTGTTTTTGACACGGTACGCCGCTATATGGAGCATAAGGGACTTGAGGTAACATATGTCCAGAATTTCACCGACGTTGATGACAAGATCATCAAAAGAGCCAATGAGGAGAACTCGACAATGCAGGAG
>CAZBNY010000237.1:0-2476 GCA_964493235.1 uncultured Lachnospiraceae bacterium | reverse complement strand
GGCGGTAAAAATAAAGGAGGAATGGTTTTATGAAAAGTTACACATCTAAAGAAATCAGAAATGTCGTTATGCTGGGTCACAGTGGTTCCGGTAAGACAACAATTACTGAATCGTGCCTTTTCAAATCAGGTGCAACAAAAAGAGTAGGCAAAGTTGACGAGGGCAACACCGTCAGCGACTATGACCCGGAGGAAATCAAACGCCACGTTTCAATCAATTCATCAATTCTTCCGGTTGAATGGAAAGATACTAAAATTAACTTCATAGATACTCCCGGATATTTCGATTTCGCGGGCGAGGTCATGCTTTCAACCAAGGTCGCCGACGCGGCTGTTATCGTTGTTTCGGGCAAGGCCGGCGTTGAGGTAGGAACCGAAAAGGCATGGGAATATGTTGAGGAATTTGAGACTCCCAGAATGTTCTTTATGAACTTCATGGATGATGAGCACGCGGATTATGAAAGAGTCCTTCAGGAACTGAGAGATCATTTCGGAAAGACCGTAGCGCCTGTTCAGATACCCTTCTATGAGGGCGAAAAGATCCGTGGATTTATCGACGTTATCACAAGAGAGCCTAAATATATCAATGCTGAGAGAAATGGCTTTGATCCCGGTCCGTTCCCTGAACATATGAAAGACGAGGTCGAAGATCTCAGACGCATGATCATCGAGGTAGCGGCTGAAAGCATTGATGAATTGCTTGAAAAGTATTTCGCTGATGAGGAGCTGACGGTAGAGGAGATTTATGAGGGACTTAATGTAGGTGTTAAGGAAAGAAAGATCGCTCCGCTTTTCGCAGGTGCCGCCAACATGGGCCTTGGTATTATGATCCTTATGAATTCAATTAAGAATTTCCTTCCTCCTTCAGTTGAGTGCAAGCCTGAGTTTGAGTGCGTAGACCTCAATACCGGAGAGACTGTATTAAGACAGAACAGTGAAAGCGACCACTTCGCGGCTTATGTATTTAAGACGATCTCCGACCCGTATATCGGACGTCTTAATATTTTCCGCGTATTGTCCGGCAAGCTCACTAAGGATAAGGTAATCTACAATCCCGAGAGAGACACTCAGGAAAAGGTTTCCCACATATACGTGATCAGAGGTAAGGAGCAGATCGAAGTAGACGAGCTTGACGCCGGCGACATCGGAGCGCTGGCTAAGCTTCAGAACACGGCTACTCAGGATACGCTCTGCTCAAGTGTAAATCCGGTACAGGTAAGCAAAATCGAGCTTCCTCCTTCGGTTTATACACGCGCTATTATCCCTAAGACAAAGGGTGACGACGACAAGGTTGCCGCTGCTCTTGTTAAGCTCAGAGAGGAAGACCCTACGATCAAGCTTGAGGTCAATAAGGAAACAAAACAGACTGTACTTTACGGCATAGGCGACCAGCAGCTTGACGTTCTTATGAGCAAGCTTAAAAATAAATATAAGACAGAGGCCGAGCTTGTTGATGTTATCGTTCCTTACAGAGAGACTATCAAGGCTAAGGTCAAGGTTCAGGGCAAGCATAAGAAACAGTCAGGCGGACACGGACAGTTCGGAGATGTTTGGATGGAATTCGAGCCTTCGGGAGATTTGAGCCAGCCTTATGTATTTGAGGAGAAGATATTCGGCGGTTCCGTTCCCAAGCAGTACTTCCCCGCTGTTGAAAAGGGTATTCAGGAATGCGTTAACTCTGGCGTTTTAGCAGGATATCCGGTAGTGGGACTTAAGGCTACGCTGGTTGACGGATCGTATCATCCTGTAGACTCGTCGGAAATGGCGTTCAAGATGGCCACATCGATCGCTTTCAAGGACGGTCTTTCAAAGGCTAAACCTACGATCCTTGAGCCGATCACACATATGGAGGTCGTTGTTCCCGAAAGATACATGGGCGATATTATGGGAGACATTAATAAACGCCGCGGCAGAATCCTCAGCATGGATTCAGTTGAGGGCGGAAAGAAATGTATCGTCGCTGAGGTTCCCCTTTCGGAGATCTCAAAATACAGCATCGACCTTCGCTCCATGACTCAGGGCAGAGGAAGCTACACATACAGCTTCGAGCGCTATGAGGAGGCTCCCGGAGACGTTCAGCAGAAGGTTATAGCGGAAAGAGCGGCTAAATAACAGTAATTTTATAAATAAGCCGATCGACGGGCAGGGCAGGACATGATCCGCTGCCCGTCTTTTTATAAAAAATCATTTATAAACGGGATATGGAATATAAATGTTAATGTTAGAAGAAAAAAATAAAATAAACAAAATTAAGTAGGCGATGAAAATTTTAATAAATTTTTTGTGCTATAAATTGACCCTGAATAATCAGGCAAATATTATCAATGAAAAGTACATATATATATGAAAAAGATATAACTTATGTCAATAAATATGACAAAGAGACATATGATTACAAAGCTTTCTCGGACAAAATATGTATGATTACTGTTGTTTTGTTTTTAATTTATTAAATGTATTGTTTGTTTTAACTTACA
>CAZBNY010000236.1:0-2498 GCA_964493235.1 uncultured Lachnospiraceae bacterium | reverse complement strand
CGGCATCAACACGGGGGAGAGACGTAACGGCAACTGCCGCCATAAGCGCAAGGGCAGTCATATATTTTATATGTTTTTTCATCAAATCACCCTTATTTACATAATTAATAAACATTATACTACAACTTTCACATTAAAAAAAGGTTAGAATACAAAAAAATTTAGAAAAACAGTTTAATCGTGATTTAATTAGAAAGATATTTAAAAAGAAGGTGCTTTATGCTATAATTATTTGTCAAACAGATATAATTAATGGAGGGACTTAATATGGCTTTGAGAAAAATCAGGACCGGAAACGATGAGGCGCTTAGGAAGATATGTAAGCCGGTGAATGATATAAATAAATCGATACTTACGCTTTTGGACGATATGGCGGACACTATGTATGACGCTGACGGAGTCGGCCTTGCGGCTCCGCAGGTGGGAGTGCTGCGCAGAGCTGTTGTTATTGACATCGGCGAGGGACTTGTGGAGCTTATAAACCCCGAGATCATAGAGACAAAGGGTTCCTACAAGGACAGTGAGGGCTGTCTGAGCATACCGGGCGCGTCGGCAGAGGTGATAAGGCCGTCATATGTGAAGGTAAAGGCCCTGAACAGAAATGGTGAGGAAATAATCGTTGAGGGCAAAAATCTTATGGCAAGGGCGCTCTGCCATGAGATAGACCATCTCGACGGGATACTTTATGTGGATAAGGCGGTCGGAGAGATCCAATACTGATAAAGGAGAGATGCTTTTATGAAGGTATTATTTATGGGCACGCCGGAATTCGCCGTCCCTACGCTTGAGGCGCTTATTGAGAAGCATGAGGTTATAGCTGTTGTGACTCAGCCGGATAAGCCAAAGGGCAGAGGCAAAAAAATGGTTTTTCCGATAGTTAAGGAAAAGGCGCTGGAGCATGGCCTTACGGTCTATCAACCATTAAAGGTCAAGGATAAGGAGTTTGTGGAAGTATTAAAGTCCTATGAGCCTGACGTTATAGTTGTAGTTGCCTTCGGACAGATACTTTCAGAGGAAATACTCAATATACCGAAATACGGCTGTATCAACGTACACGGCTCGATATTGCCCAAATACAGGGGAGCCGCGCCGATACAGTGGTCGATAATAAACGGCGAGGAATACGGCGGCGTTACGACCATGTATATGGCAAAGGGACTTGACAGCGGGGACATGATACTTAAGGCCGAGGAGAGGATAAGGGACGACGATACCTACGGAACGCTCTATGACAGACTTTCCGTCATAGGGGCCGAGCTTCTTATAAAGACCCTTGAGCAGATAGAGAACGGCACGGTCGAGCGTATACCGCAGAACGATGATGAGGCTACTCTCGCTCCGATGATCACAAGGGAAATGGAGCATATAGACTGGAACAACAACAGCAGGGATATAACAAACCTTATAAAGGGACTTAATCCGCAGCCGGCGGCATATACGGTATATAACGGCGAGAAGCTTAAAATATGGTTTGCCGAAACAGAAAGCGGAAGCTATGAGGGCCAAACAGGGCAAATCGTCGATGTAAGGAAAAAGGATTTTGTTGTAAAAACAAAGGACGGCGCTGTTGCGGTCAAGGAGGTACAGGCGCAGGGCGGAAAGAGAATGACAGCCGACGCCTATATGAGGGGCCACGCAGTTGAGAAGGGAATAATGTTAAACTGAATTGGAGGTAATGTATAATGCCTATGTTCTACTATTTTGACTGGAGCTATATTGTTCTTGTGCTTCCGGCGCTCATACTCGCGATGGCGGCACAGGGAAAAGTATCGTCAACGTTTAATAAATATTCGAGAGTTCCAAGCCGTATCGGAATTACCGGAGCCGAGGCCGCAAGGCGCATAATGGAAAGAAACGGTATATACGACGTCAGCATAGAGCGGGTCTCGGGAAACCTGACAGACCACTACGATCCTTCCAAAAAGGTGCTGAGGCTTTCCGACAGCGTATATTCCAGCAGCTCTATCGCGGCTGTGGGAGTAGCCGCCCATGAGACTGGCCACGCTATACAGCACGCAAGAGGCTATGCGCCGCTGTCACTGAGAAGTCTGATGGTGCCGCTCGCGAATATCGGCTCAAGGCTTGCCATGCCGCTTATCATTCTGGGAATAATTTTTGGCTTTTCCTCGATGATGGGGGATTCGCTCATTGAGCTTGGGATAATACTTTTCGGACTTTCTGTTGTATTTACTATCATCACGCTTCCCGTAGAGTTCAACGCTTCAAAGAGAGCTATCGGCTGCCTTGAGGAAAGCAGGATACTCTATGATGACGAGATAGACGGAGCAAAAAAGGTACTGTCCGCCGCCGCTATGACATATGTCGCTTCAACCGCGGTCGCGCTGGCGCAGTTTGTAAGGCTTTTGCTCATATTCGGCGGAAGGAGAAGGAGAGACTGATTTTTTGTAAGAACCATGATTTTGACGAGTATAAACCGAGGTGTAAACAACAGGTTCTCATGGTATTTATGCCATGATAACTCTTTGTTTTACGATCCT
>CAZBNY010000235.1:0-2524 GCA_964493235.1 uncultured Lachnospiraceae bacterium | reverse complement strand
GATCGGTTTTGGCCTCTGCGAGCTTTTTTGCCCAGCATATATCCCCCGGCACAAGCACAGTGTCGCCTTTGCCGATCGTATTGTTCCAGTTATTTGTCAGCTTTTCCATATGGTTGATCCACGGCTCACCGAAAAGGTCCATAGTCTTGTTTATGCCCTTTCCAAAATGAGTATCGGCTATCGCGTAAAGCGCCATAATATTTCTCCAATTCTGTTATTTAAAAAAACGGGATTTCCCTGTTAGCGGGAAATCCGTCCCTGTCATACCCTGTACATTTCAGCGACAATATTAAGCTGCTCATTGAAATCCTTAAGCTTATTGATGTCGCCGTCATCATAGAGGTCGATAAACCTTCGGTTTATATTATCTGCCTCATCTATATGCAGCTTAAAATACAAATTCTGTATGTTCTCTAATATATTATTGACCAAACTACTCTTTAACTCGCTCATTTTTTCAGCCTGCATAAGCTCCTCACGAATAGTTGACATTTCCTTATCGAGGTTAAATGACGCCTCAGCGCAGGCTTTGAGCCTTGCTTTAAGGTCATCCGGAAGATTTCCGCTGTACTTATAGTTAAGCTCATGCTCAGTAACGGCCCAGAAGTTCATGGCAAGGGTCCTTATCTGTATTTCGGCCAAAACCTCCTTAAAGCCAAAGGCGGTATTGAGGCCGTATTTGACAATTATATGGTAGCTCCTATAGCCGCTTTCTTTTTTATTCGCTATGTAATCTCTCTCCTCGACTATCTTTATGTCGTGACCGTCCCTTTGGCGAATGATCTCTATTATCTTAGGGATATCCTCAACAAACTGGCAGATGAGCCTTATGCCGGCAATATCCTCTATCTCGTCCTCGATGTTAGCCCGAGAAATGCCCTTTCGGCTGATTTTTTCGATTATGCTTGCCGATGACTTTACCCTTCCCTCAACGGATTCTATCGGCGAATACAGTCCAAGACGGAGATATTCATTTTTTATATAGTTGAACTTGAGCATAAGCTCGTCCACAGCCTGCTCATAGGGATAAAGCAGTTCTTTCCAGTTAATTATTTCTTTGTCCAACATACTCACCTCCAGTCTAAATATATTATGATAATATTATAACATAAATTAATTTAAAAACAACCGTTCATTCCCGCTCTCTTTTAAGATATTCCCACGGATCCGTATGCTCCCCGTTTACACGCACCTCAAAATGGCAGTGATCTCCCGTAGCATAGCCGGTCGAGCCGCACAGGGCTATAGTCTCGCCTCTTTTCACTGTATCACCCTCTGAAACCAGCAGCTTAGAATTATGCCCGTACAGTGTGGAGATCCCTCCTCCATGATTTATAATGACTGTGTATCCATAGCCGTTTATCCAGCCTGCCGAAGTCACCGTACCGTCCTCTGCCGCCGAGATCTCATAGCCATACGGAGCCGGAATGTCTATCCCGGTATGGAACTCATATCCGTTTCCTACAGGACTTACTCTGCCGACATATCCGCTGCTCACATAATATCTGCCCTCAACAGGCCATTCCAGCTTGCCTCCGGTATAGGTATTTACAAAATCCTCATTCTCCTCCATGCTGATTATTATGTCCCGTACTCTGTCGCCGGCTGCCGTGATCTCGTTCAGCTCTTTTTCCATCGTCTCGGCGTCCTCCCTGAATTCTTCAAGCAGGCGGCTTCTTTCGTCATACATTACTGTCATTTCAAATTCCCGCTCGGTTCGGAAATTCCGGAGCGCCGATTTGGCCTCCTCGCTTTCCTTTATCTCCTCCAGCTTTTCCTGCATAAGGCTCTCTGTGGCCTTAAGCTCGTCCATAAGCTGAGCATCATAGGCCATTATGTCGGTTATGTACTGCTTATAGAAACAATACTTATCCATATCCTCACACTTTTCAAGTATGTCGAAATAATCGTTCTTCTCACTGTTTTCGTAAATATACCGCAACCTTTTCGACGCTCGCTCATATTGGCCATCACTTTTAGCCTTCGCCTCGTCATATGCCTTTTGCGCTTCATCGATTTGAAGTATGAGCTCCATCATGTCACTGTCTATCCTGTCTATGTCGACCTGCGCCTCCGACAGTCTTCTATCCAGTTCGGCTATCTCGGCCTTGATCTCGCCCTGAACGGAGTAATTATGTTCAAGCATGGTCATCTTATATTCCTGTTCTTCGAGCATCTCGTCATACTCTGTTTTCAGCTCCTCCAATGTCTCACCGCCGGCGGTAAATGTAATTATAGGAATAAATAATAAAAAAACGGCTTTTTTGTATGTTTTCATAATACAGTCTCCTGTAATTTTTTTACAGGAATATTATAGCATTTATGAAAATATTAACTATAAAAAGCCTTCGTCAATAGAATATAGTATTTGATAAAATTCGACAATTCAGCATATAAAAAATAGATTTGCTATCCGTTACCGGATTTCTTTTATTTATCCGCATATATATAAAAGCTAATGGAAATGCGGAACGGAGTCACCGTAAGTATAACGAGGGTTCCTATGCAACTCATATAAAGGTAT
>CAZBNY010000234.1:0-2564 GCA_964493235.1 uncultured Lachnospiraceae bacterium | reverse complement strand
TTGTAGCGGAGGGCCCTCTTGCGGACAAATGGAAAGCTATTTCCGAAAAGATGTTCAAGGGCAAAATGTCAACAAAGGGCGTGCTTGTTATAACGCCCGAAAAGGTTATCTCAACGACACCCGGCCCCGGAAACAACAAAGAGCTTTAAAGCTGTTCATAATTCTATCCCCATAATATTATAAAAAAGCAGCCTTGGGTTTTTCCCGGGGCTGCTTTTGTGTTATAATTATATGGGAGGCGGAATAAATGTACAATTATAAAACAATCAAAGTAGAAACAGCAGATGATATAGCCGTTGTTAAATTTAACAGGCCGGAGGCCCTTAACGCCATGAATACGGAAATGGCAGGCGAAATAGCGGACTTATTTGATAAACTGGATAAAGATGAAAATGCGCGGGGGATAATACTTACGGGAGAAGGACGGGCCTTTATGGCCGGAGCTGATATATCAGAGATGAAGGACTGGGACGCAGCCGGCGGCAGAGAATTCGCCAGATTTTCAAACTACGCTTTCAGTAAGGTCGCCGACATATCCAAGCCCGTCATATGCGCGATAAACGGATACGCGCTCGGCGGAGGACTGGAGCTTTCGCTGTGTGCTGACTGGAGATACGCGGCAGAAAGCGCGATCATGGGCGCGCCGGAGGTAAATATCGGGATCATACCAAGCGGCGGAGGAACACAAAGATTGCCAAGGCTCATCGGAACGGGAAGGGCTAAGGAGCTTATATTCACCGGAAGAAAGATAAAAGCCGCCGAGGCTGAAAAAATAGGATTGGTAAACAGGGTGATACCTGATGCGGAACTGATGGACGAGGCTTTGAAATCTATGAAATCAGCATTAGCGAACTCCGGCATTGCCCTTAAATACGCTAAAGAAACGATAGACAGCGGACTCGATATGGATCTGGATAACGGCATCAAAGCGGAAATAAACGCTGTGGGTATGGTATTTGCCGGCGAGGACAGACTTGAGGGCGTGACCGCTTTTCTCGAAGGACGCAAAGCGGTATTTAAGAATAAATAAAACAGGAAGGAGAATGCCGTATGGATCTGAAAAACAGCTACAGGCCCTATGCGTTGACAACAATAATATTTTGGTCGCTGGCGTACGCTTTGACAAAGCTGGCGCTTGAGCAGTTTTCTTCCTATTCACTCGGATTCTTGAGATATTTGATCGCTTCGGCCGTTATGGCGATCATCGCCGTTGTGATGAGGATAAAGCCGCCGGCGAAAAGAGATATACCGTTGTTTGTGGCGGCAGGCGGCTCGGGATTTTTCATGTACATGGTTACGTTTAATACAGGGGCGGCAACTGTTTCGGCGGCGACGGGAAGCGTTATCGTGGCGACCGCACCTGTAATAACCGCGTTTTTGGCAAGCCTGATATTCCACGAGAAGCTGAAGGGTTATCAGTGGGGCGGAATAGCCGTTCAGTTCGCCGGAGTCGTTGTGCTGACGCTGATGAACGACGTGTTCTCGGTGAACTCAGGCATACTGTGGCTGTTCGGGGCGGCTGTATCATTAAGCGTATATAATCTTCTGCAAAGGAAGCTGACCAAAAGCTATTCGTCGCTGCAAACGGCGGCCTACAGCATATTTTTCGGGACTCTGCTTTTGGCGGTGTTCTCTCCGAGCGCTATAAGGGAGATAAGGACCGCTCCGCCCGTACAGTTTTTATATTTGGCGGTGCTGGGAATATTTACAAGCGCGGTGGCATATCTGACCTGGTCAAAGGCGTTCTCTAAGGCGAAGGAGACTTCGCTGGTGAGCAACTATATGTTTCTGACGCCATTTCTGACCAGCCTGTTCAGCTTTATGATAATGGGAGAGGTACCGGACACGGCCACGTTGCTGGGAGGCGTCATAATCCTTATTGGAATATTTATTTTTAACTTTGGAGATAAATTTAAACGTTCATTAATTCATTAGTTTTAAAATCGACGAATTATCCGGTGATGATTTATACAAATTACATAAATAAATGGCTCTCGATAATGAGTAAAAAAATCAACGAATGAATTTAATTGGGTATAATGTATAAATAACGAGAAAAATATACTTGAAAATTCGTTGATATTTTAAGAAAATTTCTAAAAAAACTCTTGCAAAAAAAGTTTGAATGATATATAATCTTATCGTTGTGACATAGAGTGATGATACGGAAGGTTGCCGCCACCCACGGAGGCGGGTTTTTCCGAGGAGCGATGTCCAGTTCATGAAACCGGGCGACAAGGTCACTGTACTAAATAAAGGGGGAGCTATGCTCCTTAATGTGTCTGCCGATTGGCCGATACACCCGGATAAGTGTGCAGTCACCACTTGTCGTGCTGAAACTAATAGTACGAAAAGGAGGGGACTTTTTTTATGGCAAACCAGAAAATCAGAATCAGTCTCAAAGCTTACGATCACAAACTGATCGACCAGAGCGCAGCTCAGATAATCGAAACTGCAAAGAAAACAGGAGCTCAGATCAGCGGACCTATCCCGCTTCCGACAAAGAAGGAGGTTGTTACTATCCTTAGAGCGGTTCATAAGTACAAAGATTCCAGAGAGCAGTT
>CAZBNY010000233.1:0-2626 GCA_964493235.1 uncultured Lachnospiraceae bacterium | reverse complement strand
GGGCCGGTGACATTTTGGAAAATCCTTGCCACCCGTATACAAGGGCGCTTATGGCCGCGGTCCCCGACATGGACGGAAACATATCAGGCGGACTTGGCGGTATTCCGCCGGTATTCACGAAGGATATGAGGGGCTGTCCCTTTGCGGGAAGATGCGGTATTAAAAGAGCCGAATGCCTGAACGAGGAGCCGAGGGATATATATATTTCAAAATCCCACAGAACGGCCTGCATATATGCGGCAAGGACTGGAGGTGCTGTTTAATGGCTCTTCTTGAGGTGAAAAACATAAGCAAAAGCTTTAAAAAGAACAGGACGACGTTTAAAGCGGTCGATAACATCAGCTTTGAAATAGGCGAGGGCGAATGCCTTGGACTTGTGGGAGAGAGCGGCTGCGGAAAAAGCACAACGGCGGGAATTATCGCAAGGCTTATAAAGGAGGACAGCGGGACAGTCATATTTGACGGCAGAGAGATAAATAAAGGACTTTATCTTAAAAACGCCGGTCGGGATATGCAGATGATATTTCAAACTCCACGGGACTCCTTTGATCCACGGGACACACTGCTGGAGGGCATAATGCAAGGCGCGGCCTCGTACAAAATATATGGCAGTGAAGAGCTTATGGAAAGAGCTTTTGAGCTGCTGGACTATGTGGGACTGAAAAAAGAGTATGCCAATGTAAGGACGTCGTCATTAAGCGGCGGGGAGTGTCAGAGGGCGGCAATAGCCAGAGCGCTTATATGCTCGCCTAAGCTGCTGATCTGCGACGAGGCCACGAGCGCGCTGGACGTGCTTGTTCAGGCACAGATAGTTGAACTGCTGAAAAGGCTTAAGAAAGAAAAAAATATGTCTATGCTTTTTATAACCCATGATATACCGCTTTCGGCGGCGCTGTGCGACAGGATAGCCGTTATGAGCGAGGGCAGGATCATTGAAAGCGGAGAAACGAGAAGAATATTGAAATGTCCTGAAAGCGAGCGGACAAAAAGGCTTATTGAGTCCGTTCTGCCGCTGGTGATAAACAGAAAGTAAAATGCCGAAGGCAATATGCCCGGAACACGGGCGTGCGGACGCGCCGGATCAGGATTTTACGAGCATAGACAGATGTATGAACTTTCAGAATATTTATCATAATTTTTCTTGGCAAAAAGCGAGAAAATTCCGGAAAAATTTTCGTTTTTTAACCTTCCGACGCTTTGAGCGGCCTTGTTTAAAGTCAAAAATACCACGAACAAAATGTTCGTGGTATTTTTTGTAATCTTTAAATTCTTGCTACTCCGCTCTTTCTTGCGGCTTCGCTTACGGCCGCGGCAACAGTATCCTTTACTCTGGGGTCGACTGCCTTCGGGATAATGTTTTCAGCGTTCAGCTCGTCGTCTGAAATAAGTGAAGCGAGAGCATATGCCGCCGCGATCTTCATTTCGTCATTGATGTCAGACGCGCGGACGTCAAATGTTCCTCTGAAAATTCCGGGGAAAGCAAGCACGTTATTTATCTGGTTGGGGAAATCGCTTCTTCCTGTTCCAACAACGGCAGCGCCGGCTTTTTTGGCAAGGTCGGGCATGATCTCGGGAGTAGGATTTGCCATAGCGAAAACTATAGGCTTATCAGCCATTGATTTGATCATATCCTCACTGACAACGCCGGGAGCTGATGTGCCGATAAATACGTCGGCACCCTTAAGAGCGTCAGCGAGACTGCCCTTGATGTGGTCTTTGTTAGTAACCTTTGCCATCTCGATCTTGCTAGGGTTAAGGCCTTCTCTTCCTTCATAGATGGGGCCCTTGCTGTCACACATGATTACGTTCTTAAGGCCAAGGGACATGAGGAGCTTGATTATAGCCATACCGGCCGCTCCGGCTCCGCTTGTTACGACCTTTACATCGTTTATGTCCTTGCCGACTAACTTAAGGGCATTGATAAGAGCGGCAAGCGTAACTACTGCCGTACCGTGCTGGTCATCGTGGAAAATGGGAATGTCACAGCGTTCCTTGAGCTTTTTCTCGATCTCGAAGCATCTGGGAGCCGCTATATCCTCCAGATTAACTCCGCCGAAGCTTCCGGCGAGGAGAGCAACTGTGTCAACGATAGTATCAACGTCCTTTGAGCGAATGCAAAGAGGGATAGCGTCAACGTCGCCGAAGGCTTTGAAAAGTACACATTTACCTTCCATAACAGGCATACCGGCCTCAGGGCCTATGTCGCCAAGTCCAAGTACAGCTGTTCCGTCCGTAACTACCGCTACGGTATTCCATCTGCCTGTAAGCTCATAGCTTAAATTAATATCTTTCTGTATTTCAAGACAGGGCTGTGCAACACCTGGTGTGTAGGCTATTGATAAGGCGTCCTTATCCTTGACCTCCATTTTAGGAACTGTACTTATTTTTCCTCTCCATATCCTGTGCATTTTGAGAGCTTCTTTTGCGTAATCCATATTATTCTCCTCCTAAATTTTCATTAAAATGCCATAATGTATATATTTTTGCGCATTTATGGTATATATAATATAATAAATTATTTTTAGTCATTTGTAAAATAAATTTTATGTGTTAGAATAATTTTTAATAAAACCTAAAAAATCATAGGAGATGATTATATGAAAAATGACGGTCTGCTAAAGGATTT
>CAZBNY010000232.1:0-2627 GCA_964493235.1 uncultured Lachnospiraceae bacterium | reverse complement strand
CTCTTAAATATCTTTTCATAATCTGATTTAAGGCAGTTGAGTATTTTTCCTCGTATAGGGATTATGGCCTGAAACTCAGCGTCCCGTCCCAGCTTACAGGAGCCGAGGGCTGAATCTCCCTCCACGATATAAAGCTCGCGTCTGTTTACGTCCTTGGAACGGCAGTTTACGAACTTATCTACTCTGTTGTTCATGTCAAGGCTGCCGGTGAGCTTTTTCTTTATATTTATCCTTGTATTTTCGGCTGTTTCACGGCTGCGCTTGTTTATAAGCACCTGATTGGCTATTTTATCGGCCTCGAGTTTGTTCTCGATGAAGTATATTTCCAGCCTTCGCTTGAAGAAGTCAGTCATAGCGTCCTGAATGAACTTATTGGTTATGGACTTTTTGGTCTGATTCTCATAGCTCGTTATTGTCGAGAAAGAATTGATGACGATTATCAGGCTGTCCTCGATATCCGAAAATGTAATTTTTTTCTCATTCTTTTTATATAAATTATTGTTTTTGATATACTTGTCTATCGCCGCGACAAAGGCGCTCCTGACAGCCTTATCAGGAGAACCGCCATGTTCAAGATATGAGCTGTTGTGATAATACTGTAAGGAATTGACCTCGTTATTGAAGCAGAAGGCGGCCTCAAATTTCAGCTTATATTCCGGTTTGTCCTCCCGGTCACGTCCTTTTGTCTCGTTTTCGAGATAATAGACCTCCGTAAAGCCTTTACCGTCGTTAAGCTCGTTTATATAGTCCTTGATACCGTTCTCATATACAAATTTTTCACGTGTATCACTTTCCTCGTCATAGTATTCAAAGGTAAGTCCGGCGTTTACGATGGCCTGTCGCTTGAGGATGTCTGAAAAGTATTCGGTAGGTATATTTATATCGGTAAACACATCTGTATCGGGACGCCATTTTATTTCAGTACCGCTGAGTTTTTTGGAGCATTCCTCCTTGATAAGACCCGATACGTTTTCTCCCTTTTCAAAATGAAGAGTATATTTGAAACCGTCACGGTATATCACGGCGTCCATATATTCCGAGGAATACTGGGTAGCACAGGTGCCAAGGCCGTTCAGTCCGAGGCTGAACTCATAGTTCTCGCCGGAATTGTTGTTGTACTTACCTCCTGCGTAAAGCTCGCAGAAAATAAGCTCCCAGTTGTACCGCTCCTCCTTTTGGTTATAGTCAACGGGTATGCCACGGCCGTAGTCCTTTATCTTAACGGAACGGTCGGCATATCTCGTTACCTCTATTTTGTTTCCGTAGCCCTCTCTGGCCTCATCGATGGAGTTACTGAGTATCTCAAACACCGTATGTTCGCAGCCCTCAAGTCCGTCGGAGCCGAAAATAACGCTTGGTCTTAGACGCACCCTGTCAGCACCCTTAAGGGAGGAGATACTGTCGTCATTATATTGTTTTTTTGAATTGCTTAAAGCCATAAATACACCCGCTAATAATATTTTTAAACATCATAAATATATAATGATAATTGATTTAACTTAATTTGTCAAGGATTAGGCGAATATACGTTTGTATTTGAGATATATGAAATTTGAATTGTCTAACAAGTAGTTAAATGATATAATTAAATCAATCACATAATATAAGGAGGACACTATGGAAAAAGCGAAAGTTTATTTTACAGATTTCAGAACTAAAAACGGTGTAAGTCTTTTGCATAAGCTGGACAAGCTCGTAAGAGAAGCCGGAATTGATAAAATTGATTTTCAGAATAAGTTTGTCGCCATCAAGATCCATTTCGGCGAACCCGGCAATCTTGCTTTTTTAAGACCGAACTATGCCAAGGTAATAGCCGACATCGTGAAGGAGAAGGGCGGATACCCATTCCTTACGGACTGCAACACCCTCTATGTCGGCAGACGCAAAAATGCCCTTGAGCATATCGACTCCGCTTATGAAAACGGCTTTACGCCTTTTTCGACAGGCTGCAACGTGATAATTGCCGACGGACTTAAGGGACTGAGCGAGACCTATGTTCCCGTAAGAAACGGCGAGCTTTGCGAAAAGGCCATTATCGGAAAGGAGATAATGGAGGCGGACATCGTTATATCCCTTAGCCACTTCAAGGGACATGAGGTAGCCGGATTTGGCGGAGCGCTGAAAAACATCGGCATGGGCAGCGGCTCCAGAGCGGGAAAAATGGATATGCACTCCTCAAGCGGCCCGAAGGTCAAAGAAAATAAATGTGTCGGCTGCGGCTCATGTAAGAAAAACTGTGCCCATGACGCTATTTCAATTATAGACAAAAAGGCCGTGATCGACAGGGATAAGTGTGCCGGCTGCGGAAGATGTATCGGAGCCTGTCCTTTCGACGCTATGGCGTCAGTCAACAACAATTCCAGCGAGATACTCAACAAAAAGATAGCGGAGTACGCTATGGCTGTACTTGATGGCAGACCGCATTTCCATGTCAGCATAGTAAACAACGTATCTCCGTTCTGTGACTGTCATGCGGAAAATGATGTACCTATCGTTCCTGACATCGGTATGTATGCTTCATTTGACCCGGTAGCGATCGATATTGCCTGCGCGGACGCCGTGAATGCCGCGCCTGTCATGCCAAACTCTATGCTTGCCGAAAAGGACCAGTGCCACCATGACCACTT
>CAZBNY010000231.1:0-2642 GCA_964493235.1 uncultured Lachnospiraceae bacterium | reverse complement strand
GGAGCATATAAAGCTTGTGTTTTCGCATTACGGAATTCCGTTTTTCATGGATACAAAGCGGACTGTCATGGGCCACTCATGTACCGAGCTTATATCCTCGATAGTGGAAATGACAGCCGACGATATTTCATATGAATCCATGTTCAGATGCCTGAAAACAGAGCTTACGGGAATAACGAGAGACGAGAGGGACGTGCTTGAGAACTATGTCATCAAGTACGGCATAAAGGGAAACACCTGGATAGCGGAGCGATGGCAGTGGGGCTTCGAGAGCGACCCGACGGCCGAGAGAGAGGACGAGATCAACAGTATAAAGGACAGGGCCATAGCTCCGTTTTCGGAATTTTACAAGAGGTATAGGAGCGGCAAGCACTGTGTAAAGGACATAACCGTAGACCTGTATGATATAATGGAGAGCCTTGAAATGGCTGACAGGCTCGGTCAAAGAGCCGAGGAGGCCGAGGATGGCGGCAACCTTGATAAGGCCCAGGAGCAGATACAATGCTATGAAATGATAGGCGAGCTGCTGGAAAGCATGGTTTCTCTTTTGGGCGACGACATGGTTTCCATAAGGGAATACGGGGAGATACTTGAGGCCGGTCTTTCGGGACTTAAAATGGGAATAATACCGGCGGGGATAGATACGGTGATCGCCGGAGATATAGAAAGGTCGCGACTTCCAAGCATACGGGCGCTTTTTGTCGTTGGCGCGAATGAGGGCGTCCTGCCGTCATCGGGATTTGAGTCGAAGGGCATATTTACCGAGAGGGAAATAGACGGACTGGAAAAGGCTGGCGCTGACCTTGCTCATTCGGGAGCGAGGGCCTCCTTCGAGGAGCAGTATCTGATATATATGGGATTAACAAAGCCGTCGGAGTATCTTTATATATGCCGGAACCGTATTGACGACGCCGGCAGGGAGACCCGCCCCTCGCCGGTGATAGGCAGGCTTGAGCAGATATTCCCTGCCCTTGAGCATGACAGCTTTGATCCGGTCTCCATCAGGGCGGTGGACAGGCCCATACCAGTCCTTCACAGACTGGGAAACGGACTTGCCGAGGGCGGCGAAATATGGAGCGAGACCCTTGAATGGCTCGTTTGCAGCAGCGAGTTCCGTGACAGGGCGCTTATGATAAAAAACGGCTCGGGGCTTAGGAACCGGGAGGAAAGACTTAGCGAGGGCAATCTTAACAGGCTTTACGGCGACAAAATGCGTACAAGCGTATCAAGGCTCGAGTCCTATTCCGAGTGCCCGTTCTGTTATTTCGCCAAATATTCGCTGGAGGCAAAGCAGAGAAGCGTATATGAGATAAGGACTCCTGATATAGGCTCGCTTTTCCACAGCGTTCTGGAAAAGTTCACCGACGTGATGAGGGACAGGGGACTGGACTGGAACACTATCTCTGAGGCTGATGCGGCTAAAATAACCGATGAGGCCGTGGACAGTATAGCTCCCGACATGGGCAGCCGGGTGCTTCTCTCTACGGCGGCCTATATGTATATGCTCAGGAGGATAAAACGGATAGCCGGCAGAGCGGTATCTATTTTGAAAAGGCATATGACTCAGGGCAGGTTCGAGACGCTGGGAAGCGAGATAACCTTCGGTCTCGGAGAGCTGCCGGCTATAGAAATAACGATGCCGGACGGCAGAAAGCTGCTCCTCAGGGGAAAAATAGACAGAGTAGACATCTACCGCAAGGACGGCAGCGGATATATAAAAATAATCGACTATAAGTCCGGCAGGAAGGATTTCAGCCTTTCGGACATATATTACGGCTTACAGCTACAGCTCCTGCTTTATATGGACGCTTTTTTGAAAACCGGAAAAAGACTGACCGAGGACGAGCCGAAGGTCGGCGGCGTATTCTACTTCAGAATAATGGATCCGGTCATAAAGTCCTCGGAGCTTAAGGGGAACAGTCCCGACGAGGTGATGTACAAAAAGTTCTGTATGACGGGACTTGCCTGCGATGAGAAGGACGTTTTGGAGGCGCTTGACGAGTCGCTGGAATATGAGGGCAAATCCAAAATAGTTAATGTCGGCATAAAAAAGGACGGCTCGGTAAGCGGCTCGGCGGTAAGCCTTAAGCAGTATGAAAGGCTGATGGAATATACCGCCGACAAGGCCGGAGAGATAGGCGGTGAGATAGCTGAGGGAAACATAAGCGTAAGTCCGGTGATGAACGGCGGCTCCACTCCCTGCGACTACTGCGAATATAAGGCCATATGCGGATTTGACCCCAAAAACGGTGACAAGCCAAGAAAACTAAAACATCTTTCAGCTGATGAAGTGTGGTACAACATATTGTCAGTCAACAGAGAGTAGGAAAAGTTATTTTATGGAGATAATTTGGCCAATTTGTACATATTTCTTTTAAGATATTAGCCAGTTGCCACAAATTAAAAGAATTTTGAATATGTAAATTATTCATTAAAACTCGTTTTAAATGGGCCCAAAATTGTGCGGTTTGTTTTTTTAACAAAATTCTGTATAAAACTATGGCTTAAGGCCGACTTAATTGTATACAATTATGCTATAGAATACTTTTGCCCAAGATGATATACTCTATCGTAATATAAATATTGCGGTAGGAGGCGATTAGTGTGAAAGTAAGTACGGGTCCAGCACAGATTTCAAAAGG
>CAZBNY010000230.1:0-2663 GCA_964493235.1 uncultured Lachnospiraceae bacterium | reverse complement strand
AAATTTTTAAGTAATATCCTCTTTTATTTGACGGATTTTATATTATAATGTACAGAGAATATCCGTTTGGAAGGGAGAGGAAAGATGCTGGACAAAAAGCCGGAGGGCGGAAACAATAAAAATGATAAAAGGCTGCTGCTTATACTTGCCGTTGCGGCCCTTATTCTTACATTGGCGCTGAATTATTATATCGGAAAGAGGGCTATGGCAGACGTTTCCGAGGTCAAATACAGTGAGTTTATTGATATGCTCGATGAAGGAAAGGTCGAGGAGGTAGAATTCAAAAACTCTGTTATCAATTTTACACTTAAAGATGATGAGGAAAATGAATATGGAGTGAAAAATAAGTATTATACGGGATATATAAGCAATCCCTCGCTGCTTGAGAAGATGGACGAGCAGGGAGTGATCTACGACGCACCGCCGGATACGTCAAACCCGATACTCAGCTTTGTGGCGGACTTTATTCTTCCGCTTGTTTGCTTTTATGTAGCGGTAGTGTTTATTATGAAATTCGCCATGACAAGAGGCGGAGGAGGCTTTGGAAAAAGCAAGGCCAAAATGTATATGGAAAAGACGACGGGCATAACCTTTGCCGATGTTGCCGGCGAGGAGGAGGCAAAGGAGTCGCTTAAGGAGATAGTCGATTTCCTCCACAGGCCGGAAAAGTATACGGAAATAGGCGCGAAGCTGCCAAGAGGGGCACTGCTTGTCGGCCCTCCCGGAACGGGCAAAACTCTTTTGGCAAAGGCCGTGGCCGGCGAGGCAAAGGTACCATTTTATTCGCTCAGCGGCTCGGACTTTGTGGAGCTTTTTGTCGGTATGGGAGCCTCAAGGGTAAGGGACCTGTTCAAGGACGCTGTCTCAAACGCTCCCTGTATCATTTTCATAGATGAGCTGGACGCGATCGGCAAGAGCAGGGAAAGCTCGCTTGGAGGAAACGACGAGCGTGAGCAGACGCTCAACCAGCTTTTGAGCGAGATGGACGGCTTTGACGTTACAAAAGGCATCGTAGTAATGGGCGCCACTAACAGGCCGGAAATACTTGATGAGGCGCTTCTAAGGCCGGGAAGGTTTGACAGAAGGGTAGTCGTTGACAGACCTGACTTGAAGGGCAGGGAGGACATACTCGCTGTACATCTTAAAAATGTTAAGACAGAGGACGGAATAGACCTTAAGCAGGTAGCACTCGGGACATCCGGCTGTTCGGGAGCCGATCTGGCCAACATGGTCAACGAGGCGGCGCTCAGGGCGGTAAGAGAAGGCAGGGAAAAGGTCTGCCAGAGCGACCTGATGGAGGCCATTGAGCTTGTCATTGCCGGTAAGGAAAAGAAGGACAGGATAATGACCGAGAAGGAGAAAAAGATAGTCGCCTATCACGAGGTCGGTCACGCGCTTGCGATAGCGCTTCAGAAAAACACCCAGCCTGTGCAGAAAATAACGATAATACCAAGGACTATGGGTTCTCTTGGCTATACTATGCAGATGCCTGAGGAGGAAAGGTATCTGATGACAAAGGACGAGATAATGGAGCAGATAGTTACTCTGCTTTCTGGCAGAGCCGCCGAGGAGCTTATTTTCAATACGGTCACGACAGGAGCGGCAAACGACATTGAAAGAGCGACGGAGCTTGCCAGGTCAATGGTCACACGGTATGGAATGAGCGATAATTTTGACATGATGGCTCTTGAAAAGGAGACAAGTATGTACATGAACGGCAGAGCGGCTCTCATATGCTCTGAGGAGACAGGCGCCAGGGCTGACGCGGTCGTACTTGACATAATCAAGGACTGCCACAAAAAGGCCGCCGAGATACTCAAGGACAATGAGGAGGCGCTCCATAAAATAGCCTCGTTCCTCATAGAGGAGGAAACTATAACGGGAGAGCAGTTCATGGATATATTAAATGAGGTAAAAGGTGAAAAAGCCTGAAAATAGAATGGGCCCGACAATTGAGTTCGGGCCTGTTTTATATAAGCCCGGTTTCGGCTTATTATTTCATTCTGTATGTCCTTGGGAATATCCACAAGAATGGGGCTGGGCCTGCTTTTCTCCGCACGGAAGGCTTCCCTCAGTGTAAAGGCCGGCTTGTCGGTGCTTCTTACCTGGAAGCTGTGCTTGCTTGCGGGTATCGTAAGGCCGATGGTGTCGATCTCCTGAAAGCTGTCACTGCCGATCATATCCGTCGTCACGTTTCCGGTTATCGCTATCACGGGAATGGAATCGGCGTGGGCACGTGTTTTATACGATTCTGATATTTATATAAGGCGTCGTAGAGGTCCGGCATCTGCCCCCGGGAAAGCCGAAGACAGTATCGACTCCCTGCTCACTAAGAACCTGCATGACTGTTTCACGACCCTTTAGTTTCATAAAAAACGACCTCCGAACAAAAAAGCTCCACAGCAATTGGCTGTGGGGCGTAACCGTTTAATGATGATATATCAAATCATGCCTCGTTCAAATCTGCCAACCGCTTGTTATCAACACAAATAGACTCATTAATAATATGGTTAATAATGCCGATAATAATGATTGCAGATGCGAATACAGACATTTTATATTTTCTTTCAAAATGTATAATTATTTAGACAGCAGTATAACCAATGAAAAAGTTTGTCAAGTATAATTATTACAAAAGAACATATTTTATTTACAAAGTTAAT
>CAZBNY010000229.1:0-2664 GCA_964493235.1 uncultured Lachnospiraceae bacterium | reverse complement strand
GGTGGTCTCTATGGTGATAAAGATAGAGTATAACTTTAAGTTACATAAACTATCCATAACCATTAAAAATGACCGCTCCGTAGGCCCACGGAACGGTCACTCCGCTAGATAAGCGAAAATAGATTGAACTAAAGGCCAACCGCTTTAAACGGTTGCTTCTCTTGCCCTTATTATAACCGACATACGGAAATATTTCAAGAGCCCACGGGACTCTTTTTATTTTATAGCGCGAATTTTTTTAAAAATCAAAAAAATTGCTGTCGCGGGTTAGAAATAGTCAGTGGCAGATGATATAATAAGTATAAGTTGATGATCATTGGGATGTACCGGCCTTGAATGACAACTGTTGGGGCAGGCTGAGGCTTGAGGACGTGAGAACATTTTGCGGCGACCCGACGGCCAAAAACGCTTAGGCTCCTTAACGGAGGTGATCCGTGAAAAGCAGTATTCATCGGAATTTTTTCAAAAAATATCCTTTGTTCCAGGGGTGTAGTACGACAATTTGATGAAATTGATCAGTTAAACGTAATTAAATGACGTCAATACCCCCGTTAATGATGTCATTTATTCGCAAAGTAAAGAGAAGTAAAGCAAATTATTATATGGCGCTTCGCGCTTTGTCAGCCTCTGTAAATGCTTCGATACGGCATTTCTGAACCTGACGGTAGTTTATCAATCCCTATGAAAATAATATGGGATAATTACAAAAGGGATTGAGAACAGTCGTTTTATATGCTATACTTAAAAATACTGTGAAGATTAAAATTTAAGGTGGTTTGACAATTGGCTGAAAATAAAGCTATACATGACGAGGAACTCAGAGCGCAGGAGGAGGCTATTGCCAAGATACGTGCGATCAATGATAAATATACAGCCGAGACGGGACGCAGGAAGAAATATTTCATACTGACGATGGGTTGTCAGATGAACGCCCATGACTCGGAAAAGCTGTCCTTCATGCTTTCCGACATGGGGTATGAGCGTACCGAGACTGAAAGCGAGGCTGACTTTATCCTCTACAATACATGCTGCGTAAGGGAAAACGCCGAGGAAAAGGTATACGGCAGGCTTGGCTATCTTAAGCACTACAAAGAGAAAAACAGGGACATCAAAATAGCCATGTGCGGCTGTATGATGCAGCAGGAGACTGTGCTTAATAAAATCAAAAAGTCCTACAGAAACGTGGACATCGTATTCGGAACATTTAATATCTATAAGCTGCCGACGCTCATGCTTACAAACATGGAAAGCGGAGATACTATATTTGATATATGGCAGGAGCACGGCGAGATAATGGAGGATTTCAGAAGCATAAGGAAGATCCCGTTTAAAGCCTCTGTCAATATCATGTACGGCTGCAACAATTTTTGCAGCTACTGCATAGTGCCCTATGTAAGGGGCAGGGAAAGAAGCAGAAGGCCCGAGGACATCGTGAACGAGGTAAAGGGACTGGCCGCCGAGGGTGTTAAGGAGATAATGCTGCTTGGACAAAACGTAAACAGCTACGGCAAGACTCTTGAGGAGCCGGTATCCTTCGCGAGCCTTCTTAGAATGATAAACGAGATAGACGGCATAGAGAGGATCCGCTTTATGACCTCCCACCCGAAGGACCTGTCGGACGAGCTGATTGAGGCCATGCGAGACTGCGGCAAGGTATGCAATTATCTGCATCTTCCGGTACAGTCGGGCAGCGACGCTGTACTCTCGAAGATGAACAGGCGATACACCAAGGAAAAATATCTGGGACTTGTAGAGAAAATAAAGAGGGAGATACCTGATATTCTTATAAGCACGGATATAATCGTCGGTTTCCCGGGCGAGAGCGAGGAGGACTTCCTCGAGACACTTGACGTGGTGGATAAGGTCGGCTACTCGACGGCGTTCACCTTCCTCTACTCAAAGAGGACGGGAACTCCGGCGGCGGTAATGGAAAATCAGGTGGACGAGGAGACTGCCAAGGAACGCTTCAACAGGCTGCTGGAACACGTAAACGCGGGTGTAAAGAGGATAAGCGAAAGCCTTGTCGGAACGGTGGAGAATGTGCTGGTCGAGGAAATAAACCGTCAGGACGAAAATATGCTTACCGGCAGGACAGAAAGAAATTCCCTTGTGCATTTCGAGGGAGGAAAAGAGTTAATAGGGCAGGTCGTACCTGTTAAGATAACACAAAATAAAATTTTCTATTTAATAGGCGAAAGGATGTAATAACATGGTTGAACAGACAGCAAGACAGTTAGCGGAGGAAATACTTAATTCAGAATATGGCAAGGCGCTTGTAGCCGCCAAGAAGGCCTATGACGAGGACCCCGACGCTAAAAAGCTCCTTCAGGAATATGTTGATAAGCAGAACGCTTTTCAGAACAAGCTTGTTATGGGAAATGTTACAGATGAGGAAAAGGACGCTTATTATGATGAGATAAATAAGCTCAACAACGATATAAGGGTTTACGGCACATCAGGCGCGCTCTATAAGGCTGAGACAGAGTTCAATGAGTATACACAGAGCATAATCAACATTATCACTGTTGCCCTTCAGAACGCTATCGCTCCGGAAAACGCAGAGGGCTGCTCCGGATCATGCTCTACGTGTGGAGGGTGTCATTGAGGGTTAAGTCAAAATCCTTGAGGGATTTTGACTTGATGGCGGAGCCGAGAGAAAAAGTT
>CAZBNY010000228.1:0-2706 GCA_964493235.1 uncultured Lachnospiraceae bacterium | reverse complement strand
TGCCATTCTTTCGTTTTCCATGTCGATATAATCGAGTATCATAAATATCAGATCCTTCGGGGAAGGTTTCTCTATTAAAGCATGTCCGCATACATTAAAAAGCATAACCTTGTCGCCGTGATCCCATATATCATTGTTTACTCTCGATATGGCTTTATTCACGGACTGTGGCTTGATGTTTAAATGTACAGACGCTTCTGCGTAGACATCTTTAATTTTAACATTCCTTCGATCGCAGTTCATAGCGGTGAGCAGAACATAATATAGGGACTCGTAGTCTCGGCTGCCTCTGCGTCCGCTGATTTTGGAAATAACATTCTTGATTTGTGCCATAAAAACATTCCTTTCGTGAAATACTTGTCGTTTTTCCTGACACTTTAAGCTTATGACAAAATATGACATAGTACAGCAAAAATGATTAAAAATGACCGGATACGACAGGCTTTTTTAAAAGCTCGGAACGCTTTTATATGGTATTGTATAAAGATCACAGAATCTGACCGGTCATATTATGAAATATGTATATTGATATATTAAAATTAATATATTAGAATATTAAACAATTAATCGATTAAATATTGGCCGATGTTATTAATTGATTTAGAGGAGATGATAAAACTATGCTCAACAGCCAAAGGGTCAGAATGGCAGGTCCCGAGGTCGATCCTCTTTGGATCGGAACGGGAAGGACGGTCAGCGACCTTTATAAGCCGCAGATACTTATTGAATCTACAGCGGGGGACAGTCACCCCGGCAGCAAGCATCTGCTGTCGGTCGCGGAGGCTGCCAAAAACGCTGTATATGCCGCGCAGGCAATGCCTTCGATATATACTGTGACAGATATGTGCGATGGAGTCTCGACCGGACATCAGGGAATGAATTACTCACTTATTTCAAGAGAGATGATCGCCGGCATGGTAGAGATCCACGCCAAAGCTTCAGGATATGACGGAATGGTAACGATCTCGACCTGCGATAAGGCCACCCCGGGACATTTGATGGCGATCGCCAGACTGGATATTCCGGCGGTCCATGTTTGCGGAGGATCAATGGCACCCGGGCCGTCATTTATTTCGGCTGATACCTGCTATGAGACTAATCTCAGAGTGGCGGAGGGAAAGATGACAGCGGAGGAAGAATGGTATTATAAGAAAAACGCCTGCCCGAGCTGTGGAGCCTGTCAGTATATGGGGACCGCAAGCACTATGCAGTGTCTTAGCGAGGCGCTTGGAATAGCTCTTCCGGGAAGCGCCGTTGTACCGGCGAACAGCAATATAATAATGCAGATAGCGGCGGAAGCAGGCAGGAGAGTTTCCGAAATGGTAAAAGAGGACTTAAGACCGAGCAGGATCCTTACCAGGAAAGCCTTTGAGAACGCCATAAAGGTACACGCGGCCATAGGAGGCTCAACAAACGCTGTTCTTCATCTTCCGGCAGTCGCTAAAGAGCTGGAC
Source organism: uncultured Lachnospiraceae bacterium (assembly GCA_964493235.1). Taxonomy (GTDB): domain Bacteria; phylum Bacillota; class Clostridia; order Lachnospirales; family Anaerotignaceae; genus Metalachnospira. The sequence continues at coordinate 1,252 of CAZBNY010000228.1, read as the reverse complement.
ATCGATATAACGCTTGATGATTTTGAGGATCTCACTAAGGGTATTCCGCTTCTTACGAGCATTCTTACAGCGGGGAAGTGGCCGACGCAGTTCTTCTGGTACGCCGGCGGTATTCCCAGAATAATGATGGAGCTTAAGGATATGCTTGACCTTGACGTACTTACCGTAACGGGAAAGACGCTGGGAGAAAACCTGAATTACCTTGAAAAGAGCGGCTATTTCAGACGCTGTGACGAGTATCTCGGAAACTATGGAATGAAGCCGTCGGACATAATCAAAAGCGTAGATGACCCCGAGGACACGGACAGCGGCGTTACTATACTTAAGGGCAATATAGCTACCGAGGGCGCGGTGATCAAGCACTGCGCGGTTGATAAGAGCATGTATCACTTCGAGGGGCTAACAAGGGTGTTTGACAATGAGGAAAGCGCCGAAGAGGCCATTTATAACGGCGATATAAAGCCGGGCGAGGTGGTAGTGGTAAGATATGTGGGCAAAAAGGCCGCGGGTATGCCTGAGATGCTCAAGGCCACCGACGCGATATGCAATAAAGAGGAGCTTAATAATAGCTGCGCCCTTATAACGGACGGAAGATTTTCGGGCGCGACAAGAGGCCCTTCTGTGGGTTATCTCCTTCCGGAAGCGGCAGAGGGCGGGCCTATAGCCTATTTAGACGATAATGATATAGTGGAAATTAATATTTATGAAAAAAGTGTAAATATTGTCGGAATAGACGGTAAAAAATGTACCCCTGAGGAGGTTGAGGCGGAGCTGGATAAAAGACGCTCCGCAAGACAGCATAAGACGTTCAGACATAAGGGAGTACTCAGATTTTTAGATGTATAGCGCCATGACCTGTTTATATTCACCGGAATACTGATTTTGACGAAGGCTGTACTTGAGTACAGCCTTAAGTTGTCTGTTATCAAAGAAAATAATTAGGATAGTTTTGTTTCAAGGTTTCAGATGTACGGAGCTCGCAGTCGTGGTGAACGTCGAGCAGTCTTTTTAATCCTTCCCTATCTCCGTTATCAAAGCATTGAACAATATCCTTATGCTCCTGCAAAGATGTGGTAAATATAGTTTTGGAATTATAAAAGTCAAGCATATGGAACCTTATCGTATGCACATACTGATCCTGAAGCAGTTCCCATGAACGCTTATGTCCGGCAATATCAAACAATTCTTTGTGGAAAAGGTGGTCATTTTTGATATAGTCCTTTTGATTATTTTCCTTGACCGCCAGTTCCTG
>CAZBNY010000227.1:0-2707 GCA_964493235.1 uncultured Lachnospiraceae bacterium | reverse complement strand
ATAATCGAGGAGGCCGGAAAAGATATATCGGGAACCTGCGTGGACACAAAGGTGGTCGGAAGAATAATGATAGCCGGACAGAAGGAGCCTGAAAGGCCGAGGATAAAGACCATAGCGGTGCTGGATTTCACTGATGTATCCCACGGGAACTCTATGGGACTAGGAGTGGTTGACATTATCACAAGGAGGGTATTTGATAAGATAAATATAGACGCTACCTCTCTGACAGGAATTACTTCTAAATGCCTTTTGCAGGCAAAGATACCCTGTGTGGCAAAAAATGACCTTGCGGCTGTTGAGGCGGCCTTTGTATCTTCGGGAGCAGAGAGAAGAGATGACATAAAGGCAATAATCATAAAGAATACCAACGCGCTGGAATATATGGCTGTGTCAGAGGCGGCCTATGAGGCAATAAAGGATAACCAGAATATCGAGCGTATCGGGGAGCCGTTTGAGATAGAGTTTGATGAAAACGGCTGTATGAAAAATATATTCTGATTCGTCAAAATCAGAATTTTGACGATTAAGGCGTTTGACTTAAATTTCTTAAGTCAAACGCCGACGAAGCGTGCCATATAAAACCGTTTATAAAAAGCAGGTAATGTCAGCGGTTTAAACACTTTTAAGTTTTCCTATGACTCCGGACATTACTATAGCAGCTTTGTATACAGTCTGCGGCCTGACTAAATGTCAGGTCTTTTTAATTTGGTGTTTTATATAAATAATCGACTTGCAAGTATTCTTTTTTAGACGATTATGATATAATAAAACCAAATTAAAGCATGGAGGTGTTTCTATGAAACTGGTATTTTCGGGAGCGGCCCACGAGGTAACGGGAAGCTGTCATTATATTGACGTCTGCGGGAAGCATATCCTTCTCGACTGCGGAATGGAGCAGGGCAGGGATATTTATGAAAATCAGGATATTCCGGTCCCGCCCTCCGATGTGGACTACGTATTTCTTTCGCACGCTCATATCGACCATTCCGGTTATCTTCCGCTGATATATAAAAACGGTTTCAGAGGAAAGATATATACGACAACGGCTACCGCTGACCTTTGCGGCATAATGCTTAAGGACAGCGCCCATATTCAGGAATTTGAGGCCGAATGGCGCAACCGTAAGGCAAAGCGTTCGCTGGAGAAGAGCTATGAGCCGCTTTACACGATGAATGACGCGGAAGGGGCCATTGCCCTGCTTGAGCCTTGCGATTATGACGAGAGAATAAGCGTCTGTGAGGGTATAGACATACAGTTTACGGATATTGGCCATCTTCTTGGCTCATCAAGCATTAAGCTCTGGCTTACCGAGAACGGCGTCACAAAGACACTGGTGTTCTCCGGCGACATAGGAAACACAGACCAGCCGCTGATAGAGGATCCGAACTATACCGATGAGGCCGACTATGTAATTATGGAGTCTACATACGGCAACAGGTATCACGGCGAAAAGCCGGACTACTATACTGCCCTCGCCAACCTCATACAGACGACATTTGACAGAGGAGGAAATCTCGTAATACCGGCCTTTGCGGTGGGCAGGACACAGGAGATGCTTTATTTTATCAGAAAGATAAAAGAGGACAAAATGATAAAGGGTCACGACGGCTTTAAGGTATATGTTGACAGTCCGCTGGCTGTCGAGGCGACAAGGGTGTTCAATAAAAACACTCTTGCTTTCTATGACGAGGAGGCGCTTGAGCTTATCCGGCGCGGAATAAATCCTATAGCCTTTGATGGACTTGAAACTTCTGTCACAAGCGAGGATTCAAGAGCCATAAACTTTGACAAATCGCCTAAGGTCATAATATCGGCGTCCGGTATGTGTGAGGCGGGAAGAATACGGCACCACCTTAAGCATAATCTTTGGAGAGAGGAATGCACAATACTTTTCGTGGGCTATCAGGCCGAGGGAACGCTTGGACGTACTCTCATCGAGGGTACGGATTCGGTCAAGCTTTTCGGTGAAAAAATTGGTGTAAAGGCACATATTGAAAAGCTGGACGGAGTAAGCGGCCATGCTGATAAACAGGGACTTATCGACTGGATAAACGGATTCAAGAAAAAGCCTGAAAGGGTATTTATCGTTCACGGACAGGACGAGGTAACTGATGAGTTCGCTGAGTGTCTGAAAAATGAGTACGGCTATGATACGTTCGCTCCATACAGCGGAGCGGAGTTCGATATGCTCACCAACACAATATTGAGCGAGGGAATACGCAAGCTTATTGAACAGCCAGAATACACAGCTGCCGCCAAATCGAAGGGAGCAATCAGGGGCGAGACGCTCTATAAAGACCTTGAGGCTGCCGCCGCGAGACTCAAAACCGTTATCGCCCACAACAGAGGCGGGGCCAACGCCGACCTTAAAAAACTGCTTGACAAAATCAACGACCTTTGTGACGAATGGGATAGATAAGCTCTTAACTATTGGTTATAATATACTGCGAATAGTTAACCAATCCTCCGCTGTGCCGTGTGGATTTATGCTTTATACTTAAATCACCGGCCGGGTTAAAATCCAAAGGAGAAATTTGAATGGAACTGAAAACAGGCACGAACATAGCCTCATTGCGCAAAGAAAGAGGAATGACCCAAGAACAGCTTGCCGATGCTGTTGGCGTTTCGGCCCCGGCGGTGAGTAAGCGGGAGACAGATGTTAATTTCATTTAAGGATATAAACCACCACAATCCACGCTTACAATAC
>CAZBNY010000226.1:0-2735 GCA_964493235.1 uncultured Lachnospiraceae bacterium | reverse complement strand
GACGGCGAAATATCGTCCGGATTTACCTTTTTATCAAAGTTGCCCTCTGACGTTTCCTTTACGGCTGTCATAATCTTCTTTATAGAAGTAAGCGCCCTCGCGGCAAAAAACACGCCTGCTATGTCAAATACGGCTATTATCGCCACCGGCAGCATCGATCTGCTTTTGCAGGCTATCATTGTAAGCACACAGTTGATAAAGGCATATATCACAAGACATACTATGATCCATGCCCTGAAATTTGAGTCTTTAAAGAACGAGGCCACCCATCTTACTATAGCGCCTATCACTGTATTTGAGAACAGCCTTTTTTTCTTGATCTGCCTCGACATACTTGTAAGGAAGTTTATAAGTATCACCACGTCCACCATGAACAGCAGGCAGATAAGTCCCTTCAAAATATTTACCCACTCGCCGCTGACATAGTAAATGTTGGTCACCATCATGACCGCCGCCCTGTAGGATATATAGGCGGCCGCGATAAACATCACCGTGCCTATATCGTTAAAAATATAGTCCACGGCAAGCAGAGTCACCTCACTGTTTTTGCCGGTCTTTCCGGCGACAAGCACGAGATATATCAGGCCGGAAACCATTATTATCCCGCATACGGCCGCCGCCATGACCGCTCTCGGCGCGTTGGCCTTTCTGCTCTCAAATGCCTGATACTGTTTGGCGAATACTCCGTCGCCATCGTCCAGATTATCATCAACGCCAACGTAAAGCGTGTAGCCGTTGTTCAGCAGTATCCTTGTTACCGAATCCAGATAGTTGTCATAGTAAAAATAATTGACAAGCTTTCCGTCGTCGGTATAGGTATAGTAATACTCGGTGTCGTATATCGTCGTACCCTTGGAATAAACACCGTCAAGATAGGAATTTATTTTCAAATCCGAGATCGTTTTCGCGTCGCAGTTGGATATTTCGCTCTTTGTCCTTGTGTTTACAAGGCAGTAGTAGAAATCCGTATACCTCTCAAGCTCACTCACCGCGTCATCATACTCGTAGAGCTGATCCTGTATGGCCTGCTCCCTGTAGGCGGGGTATCTCTCTTCATAATAGCTCTGGTCCTCGGGATCGGTAAACGTCACCTCAAGCGGACTTCCTATAATGCTGAAGATCTTATATTCGCCAAGGCCGTTATCCAAAGCGAAATTATATATTAATTTTTCCTCATTCAGGGCGTTTCCGGCCTTTATGTTTTCCTCGCTTTTGAAAACAAGCTCGGTATTTACGGCGTCCCTTACAAGCTGGCTGTACTGCGCGTAAAAGGTCTCCGTATCGAAATAGCTGTTGTAGCTGAGTCCCGACTCATACCTCATATCCACCACATACACAAGGCTCAGGCATGTTATCAGTCCCGCCAAAAGCACGGCCACCACAGCGAATATCTTTGTTTTCAGCGAATACAGCTTAGATTTTTTCAATTTTGTAGCCAATGCCCCACACCACCTTCAAGTATTTGGGTTCCTTAGGATTTATCTCTATTTTCTCCCTTATCCTTCTGATATGCACTGAAACGGTGTTTTCCGGAGCGAAGGAAAGCTCGTTCCATACCTTTTCGTATATCTCGTCTATCGAGAATACCTTTCCGGCGTTTTCCATCAGAAGCTGGAGTATTCCGTATTCCGTGGCGGTCAGCTTTACCGGCTCGCCGTTTACTCTTACCTCCTTGGAGTCCTTATCCAGCTCAAGGTCACCTATTTTTATGACGCTGCTCTTTTCGGCAATGGAGCCGAGCGCCGTGTACCTTCTCATGTGGGATTTGACTCTGGCTATCAGCTCAAGCGGGTTGAACGGCTTAGTAATATAATCGTCAGCGCCGAAATTAAGCCCTATTACCTTATCGGTATCCTCGGATTTGGCTGAAACCATTATTATCGGGATATTGAGCATTTCCCTTATTTTCACAACGGCCTTAAGTCCGTCCATTTTCGGCATCATTATATCCATGATTACCAGATGGACCTCGTTGTTTTCCAGCACCTTAAGCGCCTCCTCGCCGTCGTAGGCCTTAAGGATATTGTAATCCTCCTGCTTAAGATATATCTCAATGGCGTCAACAATAGATTTCTCATCGTCGCAAACAAGTATATTGAATTTTTTATTATCCATTTCCAAGCCCCCTGTATCAAAATCTGTCAAACAATCATTAATATGTAAATCAACAATTTTATCATATAATTATTTTTTTAAAAAATTAAGCGCATTTTTCTTTCGATATTCTTAAATTTGACATATTTCAGCTTTCGAGCCAAGCTACTATCAATTATACCTTATAAGCGGCTCTATTTCAACGTCGCGGGTATCACAATTTGATTACTAAAATATTACAAGACGGTTTTCTTTACACAAAAAAACGGCGGAATTCACTTCCGCCGCCTTACATCTGCTTAAATTCGCCGTAGCCTGAGTGAAAAAGTTTCCACGGAACTTTTTCGCTCAGTTCCACCCGCAAACTAAAATCGAAGATTTTAGCTTATCCGGCTATTCTTCCGGCTACCCAGCCTCTTGTTGCGAGAGGTGAAACACCTGTGTAAGGTGAAGGCACGCCGTTGTTGTATTTAGTTACCATTATCTCAAACTGTTCCATTGTAACGAAATCGTTGGGTCCGAATGTGGCGTCGCCATATCCGAGAATGATTCCCTGCTCATATGCCCACGCGATCGCCTTAGCATACCAAGCATCACTCGTTACGTCGAGGAACGGAGCGATCGATACCGCGTCGGGATTG
>CAZBNY010000225.1:0-2778 GCA_964493235.1 uncultured Lachnospiraceae bacterium | reverse complement strand
CTCACGCTCAGCCTTCATCTGTTTTTCCATAGAATCCTGGATCTCTCTGGGCGGCATGATGTTTTTCAGCTCTACACGGTTGATCTTTATTCCCCACGCGTCAGTGGCCTCGTCAAGTATGACCCTCATCTTGGAGTTGATAATATCTCTCGATGTTAGGGTCTGGTCAAGCTCAAGATCACCGATTATGTTTCTGAGTGTCGTGGCTGTCAGGTTCTCAATGGCCCTGATAGGACTGTCAACTCCGTAGGCGTAAAGCTTGGGATCAGTCACCTGCAAATATATGACTGTGTCTATCTGCATCGTTACATTATCCTTAGTGATAACCGGCTGCGGCGGGAAGTCAGCGACCTGTTCCTTAAGGCTTATTTTTCTGGCGACCCTGTCAATGATAGGAATTTTAAAATGAAGTCCCGTGCCCCATGTAGTGTAATAAGCGCCCAGGCGCTCAACGACATAGGCGTGAGCCTGCGGAACTATCTTGATATTCGATATTACGATAAGAACTACCAATATTATTATAACAAATATAAAAATACTGTAAAACGACATATACATCACTCCTTGTCTAATGCCTTAACTATAAGCTTTACGCCTTTTATCTCCAGTATCTCGACCATTGTACCCTCTGATATTGTTTCCTCATCGGACACCGTTCTAGCCGTCCATATTTTTCCATCGGCTCTTACAGCTCCCTTTGACTCAATATTATTTATAGTCTCGATGACAACTCCGTGGCTGCCTATAACGGCCGGAGCGTTTGTCGCCTCGATCTTTTTATTAATGAGCTTTGTCGCAAATGGCTTTGTCAATATCAAAAGAACTATGGAAACCGCCAAAAACACAACAGCCTGAATTACAAACGGCGCTCCTCCCATCGCCGCGAACATAGCAGCCAAGGCCCCAAAGCAGAACCATATGGATACAAGCGAGACTGCCGTAGCAATCTCCGCGACGACGAATACGATGAACAGAATAAACCAAACTACGGTTAACGGAATATCATTCATACTGCTTCCTCCCTTCAGTTTCTAAGCAAAAGCCGTGCTTTGCTCGTATCTATAATATCAAATTTATTAAAAGCTTACAATTTGTCAAACAAATTTTTAAGATATTTGTCAGAATTCCAGGATACCATTCATTATTTGGGTAACAGAGCTTCAAAAGGAAGGATTTTAAGCGGCGAACCCTTGACAAACCAAAGTTTTTTAACTATTATATTTTGTATGTGAAATAATATGATAAATGCTGTTAAGCGGGAGGAGTATTCCGTAAACGCCCATAAGAGAGCCGTATCCACAGGCTGAGAGGTACGGTGAGACTGTAAGCGGAGGAAGGTAGCCCATGAGCATTTCCGGTGAGAAAGAGACATTAGCCGGAGACGTAGGCCGCGTTAAGGCATTGAGCCGTTTTAGACGGAAATTAAGGTGGTACCGCGGACTTTCGCCCTTACTGGGGGAAAGTCCTTTTTATTTTCGCAAATAATTTTGATGAAAGGAAAAAAGATATGATACACGAACTTGAAAAAACCTATGATCCGAGTATTGAAGAACGTATCTACAACAACTGGCTGGACAAAAAATATTTTCATGCTGAGGTAGATAAATCCAAGAAGCCCTTCACTATCGTTATGCCGCCCCCGAACATCACCGGTAAGCTGCATATGGGCCACGCTCTTGACAATACCCTTCAGGATATACTTATCCGCTGGAAACGCATGAGCGGCTACAACGCCCTTTGGATTCCCGGAACAGACCACGCCTCTATATCGACAGAGGTAAAAATCGTCCAGAAAATGGCCGAGGAAGGTATCACAAAGGACGACATCACCCGTGAACAGTTCCTTGAAAGAGCATGGGCCTGGAAGGAGGAGTACGGCTCAGAGATACTTAAGCAGCTTCGCAAGCTCGGCTCAAGCTGCGACTGGGACAGAGTGCGCTTCACAATGGACGAGGGCTGCTCCGCCGCTGTTCTTGAGACATTCATACGTCTTTACAATAAGGGCTATATTTACAGAGGAGAAAAGCTCATTAACTGGTGCCCTAAATGCCAGACTACCATTTCCGACGCTGAGGTAAACCATGTTGATATGGCAGGCCATTTCTGGCATATCAAATACCCCATCGCAGGTACTGATGAGTTCCTTGAGCTTGCTACGACACGTCCCGAGACTATGCTTGGCGACACAGCCGTTGCCGTACACCCCGAGGACGACAGATATAAACATCTTATCGGCAAAAACGCTATTCTTCCCCTTGTCAATAAGGAGATCCCCATAATCGGCGACTCATATGTTGACAGAGAGTTCGGAACAGGCGTTGTTAAAATAACTCCCGCCCATGACCCTAACGACTATGAGGTTGGCGAACGCCATAACCTTCCTAAAATTAACGTATTCAATGACGACGGAACGATCAACTCCAACGGCGGAAAATACGAGGGCATGGACAGATATGAAGCAAGAGAGGTCATCGTAAAAGAGCTTGACGAGCTCGGACTTCTTGTACGTGTCGAGGATATAACACATTCCGTAGGCGTACACGAGAGATGCAGCGAGGTAGTTGAGCCTATGATAAAGCTCCAGTGGTTCGTAAAGATGGAGGAGCTTGCTAAACCCGCCATTGAGGTATATAAAAACGGAACTCTCCGCTTCATTCCCGAGCGTTACGGAAAGACATATATGCACTGGCTTGACAATATCCGTGACTGGTGCATTTCCCGTCAGCTCTGGTGGGGTCACAGAATACCCGCCTACTACTGCCAGAAGTGCGGACATAT
>CAZBNY010000224.1:0-2861 GCA_964493235.1 uncultured Lachnospiraceae bacterium | reverse complement strand
TGCGGCATATCTCCATTCTTCCGTTCCATCTGACGTTCTCAATTCCGTTAAGTATGCTTTCCTTATCAAGTCCTACTCCCCGCTCCATGAGGACATGGGCCGCAAGCAGAGCCAGTGAACAGTTCTTTATCTGATATTCCCCCACAAGCGGGAGATGTATTTTCTCAAACTCATAAAATTCATTTTTTACCGACATAACCGTTCCGTCAATGTCCTGCTTCTCTATGCGTACAGTCTCATTTTCCGCATAGTAAAGCCTTGAGCCTCTTTCATCGCAAAGCCTCTTTATGACGTTATACACCCTCTTATCCTGTCTGTATAGGACTACAGGACAGTCCGGCTTTATTATGCCGCCCTTTTCAAAGGCTATGCTCTCAAGAGTATTGCCCAAAAACTCCGTATGGTCAAAGCTTATCGAGGCAATAACGCTCAAAACAGGCTTTTTTACAACATTCGTGGCGTCAAATCTCCCGCCTAAGCCAACCTCGATCACGGCGTAATCGACTTCTTTATCATAAAAGTACAGAAAGGCCATCGCGGTGAGCTGTTCAAAAACCGTAGGCCTGCCAATATTCTCATCTATCATAGTATCGGCCTTCTCTTTTATGATATTCATATATTTCCCGAAATCATCATCAGAAATTTCGACCCCGTCCACGATATATCTCTCATTATATCTCTCCAAATGCGGAGACGTATAAAGAGCCGTTTTAAAGCCGGCGGCCATGAGCATACTCGTTATCATGGAGCAGACCGAGCCTTTGCCGTTGGTTCCGGCGACGTGTATTATTTTCAGTCCATCCTGAGGATCTCCAAGCCGTCTAAGCAGATCCTTTATCCTTACCAGGTCCAGCTTAGAACCTAAGCCGCTGATGCCGTCTATATAATTCAGAGCGCTGACATAGTCCAATTTTATTCCTCCGAATGGCGTTCTGATAATTTCAGCCGCCAAAAAAATCTTTTTTCAACTTTTTATATATAGTAACAGTTTTGCATTCTTTTATCAACAGATTTGTGTTATTTTTAGTCAAAAAGCGATATTTGCTTATACTCAGGCCCTCTCAGCTCATCCATTTTTCTTTTCATTTGAGCTGTATGGTCAGAGGATATGGAGTATTTTCTCATAAGCTCTCTGACCGTTTTATAAAGCTCGGATTTATATTCCTTTGGAACATACCCGTTTTTGTACATTTCACAAAGCCTGTTATAATATAAAGGGTATTCCTCCTTAGCGAACGTCAAAAAGACAGTTTTAGTCTCACCCCTCAAATTCATCGGCTGAACGATCGCATAGTCTATGCCGGCCTGTCTGCCCCTTGAGAACAGCGCCTCAAGGTTTTCCCTGCTGTCGGTTATAAACGGTATGACCGGCATGACATGCATACCGGTCAAAGCCTTTGTTTTTCCAAATATCTCCAGCATTTCAAACCGTCTTTCTGACGAAACGCCCCTCGGCTCCACCTTTTTTCGCACCTGATCATCGGCGCAGGTGATCGTGGCGGCGATATTTACGCCGGCGCAATCGGCAAGCTCCTCAAGCAAGTCGTAATCTCTCAATATCAGGTCTGATTTGGTTGAGATCATACACGGATTTTTGTATTTAATAAGCAGCCTGAGTATTTCCGGCATCAGCTTATAGCGCTCCTCAGCCGGCTGATAGTTGTCCGTAACTCCGCCCAGATTTATGGCCTCTCCCTTCCAGCTCTTAGACCTCAGCAGACGTTCAAGCTGTTCAGCTATATTTGTCTTAACATATATCTCATTAAAGAAATCTCTGGACTCCATATATTTGTGTGTATACAGCGCAAAGCAGTATTTACAGCCATGCTCGCAGCCCCTGTATATATTTAGGTCCCATGTATATGGGAAACCGCCCTTGACCTTATTGCAGGCGTTAACACATTCTATTTCTTTAAAAACATAATCCGGCATATACATCACCTTTTTAAGTATACCACAAAAAACGCAGGCGGTCATTATAAAGAACGCAAAAAAACAGAACATACAATAACAGTATGTTCCGTTTCAAAAGGGGTTAGAAAGGGGTTTTAAATTACTTAGCTGCTGCTTCAAAAACCTGTTTAAGGTCATAAATTATATCGTCCGGATTCTCAAGACCTATCGAAAGCCTTATAAGCCTGCCGCTTCTATCTCCTGCTTGGTACACATGGAGTGCGTCATGCTTGCCTGATGCTGTATAAGCGACTCGCAGTCTCCACGGCTAACGGCACTATTTTCTGCTCATACGTACTTGTCGTTGGATTTGCAAAACGTGAGTAAATAAATCCGTCCTATTTTCCGGCGAAGCGGTTCCCGCCCTGCTTAGCTGTATCAAACACGAAAGTTGATGTCTGATATATAGGTGCAGCGAAAGTACCCTCGGCGTTTTTTACATGGTTTCCATGTACAACCGCCGTGGCCTCAGAATATTTTTTTGACATAGGTATTCTTTCTCCCTATGTTTTAAATCATATATGCCTGCGGACCAAGCCGGTCCAAGCGGCGTAAAGGTTCAGGAAACAAAGCGTTTCCGAGATCCGCAGACATATCCTCCTCACTTTTTACCAAAGAAAAGACCGGTTTCGATAAGGCTCTGATACCTGTTGTTCATACTCTTCAAGCTCATTGTTTTGACGAGGGGCGCAGACTTTGTCTATACCCACATATGAGGAAATTTCTTCCATCATATTTTTGATACACTTTTATTTGATCGTGTAAGCGAGAGTTTTTTCCATCGTTTCAGGCGTAATCTCCTGGCCAATACCCGGAAGCTCAGGAACAACAAGATTGCCTTCGTTATCAGGAAGATAATCATATACGCAGGTCTTTCTGAGGCCTTCCTTTATGCCGTATGAGTGCTG
>CAZBNY010000223.1:0-2872 GCA_964493235.1 uncultured Lachnospiraceae bacterium | reverse complement strand
CTTGCCGTACGTTTTCCGCTAGGAAAATGTAGCGGTTTCCGTTCGAAAAATGCAGCGGTTTCCACTTGTAAATCGCTCTGGTTTACGCCTGTAAAGCGCTTTTCCGCCGACGGAGTGTCTCAAATAAAACATTTATAAAAGAGCTTGCAATTTAAACGCTTTTTATGTTTTCTTATGACACCTGAATTATGTCCGCGAACCACAATGGAGCGGCCTATGGCCGCCCCATTTATTATTCCAGATTAAGCTTTTTAGTTAGTATATGCTTTGTGATCAGGAAATACACCGCCGCCTGAATTATCAGGAACGCTATGACCATCAGTACGAAAACATTTCCGGCCTGAATTTCATCAAGGTTTATGAACAGCGTTCCGTATATACTGCGTCCTATCACTGTATTCGCCGTTTCCGCGATTATGGCAAGAATTATGTTGTTTATGATTATGCTTATACCAATATAGGCTCCTACGGAGCAGAGCACCTTGTGCTTATTGGCAAGCTGTCCGATAGCCATTGAGAGGTATATGCTTAGTATCGATGAGGCCGTTCCAACGATCAGCGTTATCATTATCTCAAGCGCCGATACTATAAGATGATACTTCAATAACATTCTGGCATTTGCTATAAAGTCCGCTATTATCTGTCCTAAACTATAGGAATCAAGGAATACTATGGCAAAGGCCAATACCGCCGCGATAATGCTTAGTATAGTCCATACCATGATAACGATGAGTTTGCTCCAAATGAGCTTAGATGTACTTACCGGCAGAGTGAACATCAAATACCCCTCCCTGCCCAGCAGGTTTTTATAAAATCTCTGTATCATCATAACGAATGTGACGACCAATACTGCGCATATCATCACTCCGAAAACAGTCGGAACTATCAGCGAAAGTATTTCCAGTCCCAGACTGCTCATGTTGTGCAAATTGAATTTAAGAAACACCCTTTGTATTAAGGCTATTATAAAAAGCGCTCCGTACAGAGGAATAAATACCCTCCCCGTTGCCTGAAACTCATATTTTAGTAATTTTCTTAACATTTAAATACCTCCCTGAAATATCCGTCTACAGATGTGCCGTATTTCTCCCTGATGTCATCGACTGTCTCATGGAGAACTATCTGGCCGCTGTTTATAAACACAGCCTCGTCAAGCACCTTCTCAATATCCGAAATGAGATGGGTAGAGATCACTACGCTGGCGTCGGGATTGTAGCTTGTGATTATTGTGTTAAGTATATAATCCCTTGCCGCCGGATCCACTCCGCCTATGGGCTCGTCAAGAAGATACAGCTTGGCGTTCCTGCTCATTACAAGTATAAGCTGAACCTTTTCCTTATTTCCCTTTGAAAGGGTTTTAAGCCTTTCGCTCTCGTTTATGTTTAACCTTCTGAGCATATCCCTGGCCTTTTCTATATCGAAGTTGCTGTAGAAATCCGAGAACATTTTAAACATATCCGAAACCTTCATCCAGTTGGGCAAATAGGTCTTGTCGGGCAGATATGAAACGGCCAGCCGGCTGGCGTCCCCGACGGGGCTTCCGTCAACTATGATCTCGCCCGCGTTTGGCGTAATCAGTCCGTTCACCAGCTTGATAAGCGTAGTCTTTCCGCTGCCGTTGGGGCCAAGAAGTCCGATTATCTTCCCCGGCTCAAGACCAAGATTGATATTATTCAGCGCCTCCTTTTTTCCATAGCTTTTATTTAATCCCTTTATTTCAAGTACAAATTCGTTCATTCAGCCTTCACTCCTTCCACTGCTTTTCTAAAGGCGGCAAGCGTCTGTTCAGGTGAAAAGCCAAGCTTTTTCATGCTTTCAATAAATTTAGTTATATTCTCTGTGGCTATATCGTCTCTAATCTTTTCGATCATTTCGCTGTCCTCCGTTATATATCTGCCGCTTGTTCTCTTTGAATATACAAGACCGTCCCTTTCAAGCTCCGCAAAGGCTCTTTGCATGGTGTTGGGATTTACACCGGCCTCCTGCGCCAGGTCTCTTACGGACGGCAGCTTTGTGCCCAGCTGCCATTCGCCTGATATTATACCCAGCTTTATATGCTCTATAAGCTGTGAATAGATCGGCCTGTCATCATTAAATGACCATATCATCTTATCACTCCTTTTGTACTTTTGTATCAATCACTTAATACAATTATACAAAATAAAAGCCATTTGTCAACAGGTAATTTTAAAAAACACAAAAAATAACATTCTGTCCCCAAACCGCTGATATTTTTTAATTTTCACTCATACTGTATAAATGGCCGTTCTAAAAAGCGGAAATGCCGGAAAACAATATACGCATGACCGAAAAAACAACGGGCCACGAGGCATAAGCGCCTTGAGACCCGTTGTCTGTATATCTTTATTTACTTGTATTCTCGTCGTCTTTTATCAGTTCCTTAAATGAAGTCGCGAGACCGGCAAGACCCTGTATTTCTGAAGGGATTATGATCTTTGTTGACTTTCCGTCGGCGACCTTTTCAAGTGCCTCAAGGCTCTTAACAGCTATTACCTGAGAATTCGGAGCGGCCTCATTGAGCATCTTGATACCCTCGGCTTGGGCCTGCTGTACCTTAAGTATAGCCTCCGCCTCACCCTCGGCCCTCTTAATGGCGGCTTCCTTCTCAGCCTCGGCCCTGAGAATAGCTGCCTCCTTCTCAGCCTCGGCCTTGAGAATGGCTGCCTCCTTCTCTCCCTCGGCAACAAGGACAGCGCTCCTCTTTTCGCCCTCGGCCTGAAGTATCTTCTCACGTCTCTCACGCTCGGCCTTCATCTGTTTTTCCATAGAATCCTGGATCTCTCTGGGCGGCATGATATTTTTCAGCTCTACACGGTTGATCTTTATTCCCCACGCGTCAGTGGCCTCGTCA
>CAZBNY010000222.1:0-2898 GCA_964493235.1 uncultured Lachnospiraceae bacterium | reverse complement strand
CGATCTCACAGGGACGGGGCATATTATCCTCGCGGTACCACCCTGGTTATATGCAAAGCATATCACCTTTGTCCCTTAACGCGGGAAACGTAGCGGCATACTGTCCTTCCGCCGCTCGGCCGGTTGCCCAAAAGACTGCTTCGACAGGCTGTACACAAAGGTCTTTCAGCAAGGCTTGCGCCTGACCTTCTCTCTGGGAGCCAATGAACTGTCTACTACTTCTTTTATCGCCTTTAATTTATCAACGAAATGATTATATTAAAAGAAAGGAGTGTTTGTCAACAATTTTTATAAATCTTTTCAGTACTTCTTTCTTACGCTTGTTCCGGGTATTCCAAGCGCCTCGCGGTATTTAGCCACTGTCCTTCTTGAAATGTATATACCGTCTGCCTCGAGCATTTCAGCTATGGCCCTGTCGCTCAATGGCTTCGCTTTATTTTCCTTCTCGATTATCTCCCTGATTTTAAGCTTCGCGCTGTCCTGAGAGATCTCCTGTCCGCCGGAGCGGATTTGCGCTGTCTTTGATACGGAAGAAGAAAAAAAGTAGCTGATAGGGAATATACCCCAGACGCACTGAATATATTTATCCCGGACAGCTCTGCTGACAGTGCTTTCGTGTACGTTCAGCTTAAGAGCTATATCGGAAAGCTTCATGGGGACAAGATTACCGGCCCCGCTGTCGAAAAAGCCGCGCTGTATCCGTACTATCAGGCCGAGAGTTGACATTAGTGTAGAATTCCTCCTGTCTATGCACTTCATCACCCACTCGGCCTGATGGAGCTTATCGCTTATATACTCACGGGCCTCATCGTTCTCTCCGCTTTTCACGATAGTCTTATAATAGCTGTTTATCCTGATGGTGGGAGAATAATAGTCGCTGAGGGTAATGTCATAATCACCCTGACGGTTTTTATATATATAGGCGTCGGGGGTAATGTAGCCAAGGCTCTCGTTGGAGGAAAATCCTCGGCTTGGCTTCGGGTTGAGCGTCTTGATCCTGTTGACCGAGGCTATCACCTCATCAAGGGAAACGCCAAGACCTTTGGCGATGGCCTTGAGCTGATTTTTGGCTATGGCGTCAAGATGCTCCCTGACAATGGCTATGGCGGTCATGTCCGGCTTATCGGCGGCCAGAAGCTGAAGCTCAAGACATTCCGAAAGGGTGGAAGCGCCAACGCCCGGAGGATCCAGAGTCTTGAGCAGGGCTATGCCTTCGGCCGCAAGTTTATCATCTATGCCCGTAAGGACGGATATGCTTTGGGCGGTTTCTTTGAGATAGCCGTTCTCGTCCAGACTTTTAGCGGCGAATTCGGCAGCCGCCTGCACATTTGGGTCAAGCTTCTGCGTGTTTATCTGTCCCAGCAGGTGCTCCTCAAGAGTCTCGTCCTGCATTGCGGAGAAATTCCAGTTTTCGCCCTCGTCGTCCTTGTCCTGGCTATAGTAATAACGGTTCTGCTCGTCGCCGGCGTCAAGCCATTCGAGTTTTTTGCTGAGATTATCGAATTTGTTCTCAGGCGGAGCCTTCTCCTCGTACTCGACAAGGGGATTGGTCTCGCTTAGCTCCTTAAGGTATTCGTTAAGCTCAATGGAACTCATTTGCAGGATTTTAGCGGAAAGTACCATACGCTGAGAAAGATTGAGCTTTTGGCTTGTATTCAGATTAAGTTCCATTGAGATCACCTCTTTCGGATTTATTGTCTTTTTTATTGTACCATAAATTTTAGCGCAGGTCTTTAAAAAATGTTGGATTTTTAACAAATATATTTACGCGGGATCGGCGTAAATACTGTCAAAAGATAAACATCAAACATATATTTACATTTACTTTTAACACTTAATAAGGTAGAATTAGTTATAAGATTCAGTGTCTTGAAAAAATGGTTTGGTTTAAACTGCATAAATAAATCGGCAGGATTTTAATATATTATACAAATTAACAAAAAAAACTCAAAAACACTTTGTCAAATAAAAATTTTTCATAATTTTGATGACAAATTAAGATTTTTGCACTTTTTTTGTTGAGAAGTTGACGGTTTTGTATTAAAATAATACTGCTGATTTTTATGCAATCATTAAGTTCATAAAAAGTACAAAAAGTTTCAAAAGCGGAGATATATATTTCCGTGAACCAAAAATTCCTAGAACAGAGGGGGATAATATGCAAGCTTTAACCTTCAAACGCGGAGTTCATCCCGATGACTGCAAGCGTTTCACCGCTGACAAGCCCATCGAAGTGATACTCCCCAAAGAAAATTCCGAAATGTTCTATCCCATGTCACAGCATATCGGCGCTCCCTGTGAGCCCATCGTTGCCGTTGGCGACTATGTAAAGGCCGGACAGAAGATTGCAGAAACAGGTGCTTTTGTTTCATCACCTATTTTCGCAAGCGTTTCGGGAACAGTAAAAGATATCCGTCCCATGCTCACGCCGGGCGGCGCGACAGTAAAAACTATCGTTATAGAGAACGACGGTAAGTTTGAAATGGCAGAGGGTATCGGAAAGGCTCTGGACTATGAGAATATGTCCAATGCCGACATCTGCGCGGCGATCAAGGCTGCGGGCATAGTAGGACTGGGCGGCGCCGGCTTCCCTACACACGTCAAACTCGCTCCTCCGCCGGATAAGAAGATCGATTACATAATCGTTAACGCGGCTGAGTGCGAACCTTATCTTACCTGCGACTACAGAGTAATGCTTGAGCAGCCTGAAAAGCTTATAAGAGGACTTAAGGTAATGCTTAAGCTTCATCCTAACGCAAAGGGCGTTATCGGTATTGAGAACAACAAACCCGAGGCCATCAAGGTACTTAGCGAGCTCGTTAAGAATATTCCTAACATCGAGCTCGCGGAGCTCCTTATGAAATACCCTCAGTGCGCTGAGAAACAGATTATCTATGC
>CAZBNY010000221.1:0-2901 GCA_964493235.1 uncultured Lachnospiraceae bacterium | reverse complement strand
TTATGCTGATTTAGACTATAGCGACTTTACATATTATGGTTTTTACAATCAAATTATTACTGCTTTAATTGGTAAAGAATTGGATATTGGATTGACTGAACAGCAAATTGATTACTTTAAAGAAATATTAGATAAAAAAGAAGGAGTAAATGATACAATTGATTTATCTTTGTGCTGTACTGCTTATTTATTATTGAACGAATATAATTTAATAGATAATGAGAACGATGCGATAAAGATTATTGTTGATACTTGTGATGCTGGTGATGGTATATATAGAAACACCTCAAATGAAAATGGATATAAATCTTTAAAGTGTAGCTATCTGGCATATTTAACAAAAGATAATTTATAGAAAAATATTATAACTAAACTACAAAAGATAAAGAAGGGAATGAAGAATATGAAAAGAGGAATTGTAGCAACTGCACTAGCAATTTGCTTGTGTGCCGGTAATGTAATTGGTGTAAGTGCTTCTGCTGAATATGTACCGGATTATACCGTTGAAGAATCGGTTAATAATGGTGTTATTGTATATTCTATTGGCGACGGAGAATCCTACACTAGAGAAGAAAAAGAGGCTATTATAAGCCATTATATGCCGGATGATCCTGCGCCATATTCAAGTGAAACAGTCACTAAAAAAGATGACGCTAAGTCATCAAGCAATAAGGATGCGCATTGTTTGACTTATGTTAAAACGACATGGACAGACAATACAAAGCTTACTTCTGATGGCTATACTACTGCCACTTGGTATGGAGATGGAAACTGGAAAAAAATGTATCTTCATCAGAGCTCAACTATTACGGCAGCTGATTTAAGCTTTAGTATAAGCTGGCCTTCAGCTCTTGTTATTTCATCAAATGAAAAAACAGCAAAGTGGGATTCTGATGTTTTTACAGACGAATGGCAGGTAAAGGCTGACAGAGGTAAAATGACAGCTACAAAGGCTGCTTGTATTTCTGCATTTACTGCGGAGGATTCAGCTGATATTTATATTGGAAACAATGTATATAAACCTTCAACCTATGTGAGAATAGCAAAACCTTAAGTTTTTATTAAAGTTATAATATTTTTTCTTTAAATTCAGCCTGAGAAAGTCACCGCTCTTTTTCAGGCTCTTTTGTACATGGACAAATGTATATAAAAAACTTATTTTTTGTTAATTTTTTATATTTTTGTGCGAAGATATTAACTAAATTTAAGTATAATTTCGGTTATAAGAAAAAATTTGTTTATTTGAAAAAATTGTTTGATAATGTTTGTTTATTTTTTGCCAAAGATGACATTGATTTGTTAGCGCAATGGGCATGGGCGAAAAGGCAGGTTGCTCTTGACTAAACAAGCGGTACGTTGCTATAATTACAAAAAGCTGAAACATTAAAGATACAGACATTATATCGGCTTATCTTTAGTTGCATATATGAAATAAAATCACATATATGATAGGTTTTTACATGGCTTTACCGGTCATGTATTTTTTACATATTATAAAATATTTTTAAGGAGGCTTTTTTCAATGGAAAGAGTTTATAATTTTTCTGCAGGACCATCTATGCTACCCCTTGAAGTGCTTGAGAAAGTACAGAAGGATCTTGTCTGTTACGGCGATTCCGGAATGTCGGTAATGGAGATGAGTCATCGATCTAAGCCCTTTGAAAAGATAATACAGTCAGCGGAAGCTACACTCCGTGAGCTTATGAATATCCCCGATAACTATAAGGTGCTTTTCCTTCAGGGCGGCGGCTCCACACAGTTTGCCATGATACCCCTAAACCTTATGAACAAGAATAAGAAGTGCGACATAGTGCTTACGGGCCAGTGGTCTAAAAAGGCCAGATCAGAGGCTTCTAAGTACGGAAAGGTAAATGTTATCGCCTCATCCGAGGATAAGGTGTTCAGCTATATCCCCGAGCTTGACAAGAGCAAGTTCGACCCCGAGGCGGACTACTTCTATATTACATACAACAACACTATCTACGGAACAAGATATACAGAGCTTCCCGATACCGGAAACGTACCTCTTGTAGCCGATATTTCCTCAAATATCCTTTCGCAGGAGATCGACGTAAGCAAGTTCGGACTTCTTTTTGCCGGAGCGCAGAAGAATGTCGGACCCGCCGGCGTAACTGTAGTTATTGTACGTGAGGATCTTATCGGAAACGCTATGGACATCACTCCTACAATGCTGGACTATAAGACTCACGCCGATAACAACTCTCTCTACAATACACCTCCCTGTTTCGCCATATATGTGGCCGGACTTGTGTTTGAGTGGGTCAAAGAAAAGGGCGGCGTAAAGGCTGTTCAGGCTATCAATGAGAAAAAGGCCGCTATTCTTTATAACTTCCTTGACGAAAGCGATTTCTTCAAGGGAACAGTAGTTCCCAAGGACCGCTCGCTTATGAACGCGCCGTTTGTACTTCCCACAGAGGAGCTTAACGCAAAGTTCATCAAGGAGGCAACAGCGGCAGGCTTTGTTAACCTTAAGGGCCACAGAACGGTAGGAGGAATGAGAGCAAGCATTTATAACGCTATGCCTGTTGAGGGTGTAGAAAAGCTTGTTGAGTTTATGAAAAAATTTGAAGCAGACAATAAATAATTTCCGGAGGACAAAAAGATGTACAATGTACTGACACTGAATTCTATTTCTGAAGTAGGCTTAAATAAACTTAATCCCAAAAAATATATTATTTCCGACAGTATTGAAAATCCCGACGGCATTATCTTAAGAAGCTATGAGATGCACGGAATGGAGCTGCCCGAAAGCCTTGCGGCTGTAGCGAGGGCCGGCGCGGGAACTAATAATATCCCCATAGACGAATGCTCTAAAAAGGGAATTGTAGTATTCAACACACCGGGCGCTAACGCCAACGCTGTTAAGGAGCTTGTTCTTAC
>CAZBNY010000220.1:0-2907 GCA_964493235.1 uncultured Lachnospiraceae bacterium | reverse complement strand
TAGCTGTGCTTGTATGGGTCGGCGCCTTCAGAGTTGATGGCGGAGCGATAACCCAGGGTCAGGTCGTCGCCCTCGTCAACTATATGTCACAAATACTTGTCGAGCTTATCAAGCTGGCAAACCTTATTGTGCTTATAAATAAAGCCGCCGCCAGCGCCAACAGAATACAGAGCGTGTTTGAGATAGAGTCAACTCTTACCGAAAAGGAAAACGCCGTGACCGTTTCGGAGCTGCCCGGCGAGGTGGTTTCCTTCAACCATGTAAACCTCAGGTATGGCAGTTCTCCTCACGACTCGCTGACGGACATACATTTTGCCGTAAACAGGGGCGAGACTATCGGCGTGATAGGCGGAACCGGCTCGGGAAAGACGTCTCTAATCAACCTTATCCCCCGTTTCTATGATGTTTACGACGGCTCGGTAAAGGTCGATGGAACGGACGTCAGGGACTACTCTGTTGAAGTTCTCAGAAACAAAATAGGCATCGTTCCGCAAAAGGCCGTTTTATTTAAGGGCACTATCAGAAAAAATCTGCTTTGGGGCAACGAGGACGCAACGGACGAGGAGCTGTATAACGCTCTCAGGACGGCTCAGGCGCTTGATGTTGTGGAAAGCAAAAGAGACGGCTTGGATTCAGAGGTTGCCCAGGGCGGAAAGAATTTTTCGGGCGGTCAGAAACAAAGGCTTACAATTGCCAGAGCGCTCGTGAGAAAGCCTGAGATACTCATACTCGACGACAGCGCCTCGGCACTTGACTATGCCACCGACGCGGCCTTGAGAAAGTCCATAAGGGATATGAAGCAGTCCCCGACGGTATTCATTGTCTCCCAGCGGGCGTCGTCGGTACTCCATGCCGATAAAATAATAGTGCTTGACGACGGAAAGATATGCGGATTGGGCAGGCATGAGGAGCTTATAAAGGACTGCACGGTTTATCAGGAAATATATTATTCTCAGTTTCCGGACGAAAAGACAAGAAGGGAGGCGTAAAATATGGGAAACAAAAATTCATTTCAGAAAAAGACAATAGAAAAGGTCCTTCGCAGAATAAGACCCTATGCGCCGCTTGTCATTCTCTCTCTCGTAATGGCCGCCGTGACAGTCGCGCTTACGCTGTATTTCCCTCTGCTCACCGGAAAGGCCATAGACTATATATTAGAGCCCGGCAGGGTCGATTTCGCCATGATACGTCCCATTCTTATTAAAATGGCCGTTATTGCCGGTATCACGGCCCTTTCGCAATGGATAATGAATATACTCAACAATCATATAACGTATGGTGTCACAAAGGATATAAGAGATGAAGCCTTCAAAAAAATCGAAATACTCCCCCTCAAATATATTGACGACAATTCCTATGGAGACATCGTGAGCCGTATAATAGCCGATGTTGACCAGTTTGCCGACGGACTGCTGATGGGATTTACACAGCTTTTTACCGGCGTGCTTACAATACTGGGAACATTGTTTTTCATGTTCATGGAGAATATAACGATAACGCTTGTTGTACTGCTTGTGACCCCTATTTCGCTGTTCGTGGCGGCGTTTATAGCCAAAAGGACTTATAAAATGTTCCGCCTTCAGTCGGAGATAAGGGGTGAGGAAACGGCTTTTATAGACGAAATGATCGGAAACCAGAAGGTCGTGCAAGCCTTCGGTCAGGAGAAGAAAAGCCTTGATAAATTTGACGAGATAAACGAGCGTCTGCGCGACGCCTCAACGCAGGCCACCTTCTTTTCCTCCATAACCAATCCGGCTACGAGGTTTGTCAACAGCCTTGTTTACACCAGCGTAGGCATTGTCGGGGCGATATCGGTCATCGGCGGAAGGCTGAGTGTCGGACAGCTCTCGGCGTTTTTGAGCTATGCCAACCAGTATACAAAGCCATTCAATGAGATTTCCGGAGTCGTT
Source organism: uncultured Lachnospiraceae bacterium (assembly GCA_964493235.1). Lineage (GTDB taxonomy): Bacteria > Bacillota > Clostridia > Lachnospirales > Anaerotignaceae > Metalachnospira. The sequence continues at coordinate 997 of CAZBNY010000220.1, read as the reverse complement.
ACCGAGCTTCAAAACGCCCTTGCCTGTGCCGCCAGGATATTTGAGCTTATCGAGGAGGAGCCGCAGACACCCGAACCCAAGGACGCTGTCTTACTTGAAAACGCCGAGGGAAATGTTTCTCTTACCAATGTATTTTTCAGCTACGTTCCGGACAGAAAGCTGATCGAGGACCTTAACCTTGACGTAAAGCCCGGCCGGCGCATAGCTATCGTCGGCCCCACCGGCTGCGGAAAGACCACGCTTATAAATCTCCTTATGCGTTTTTACGATGTTGACGGAGGAAGTATTGCCGTAGACGGAACCGACATAAGGGATATGACAAGAAAGAGCCTGAGAACAAGCTATGGTATGGTTTTGCAGGACACATGGCTCAAAAGCGGAACAATACGTGAAAATATAATAATGGGAAAACCCGACGCTACCGATGAGGAGGTCATCGCGGCGGCAAAGGCGTCCCATGCCGACAGCTTCATAAAGCGTCTGCCGCACGGCTATGATACGTATATAACAGAGGACGGCGGAAGTCTGTCCCAGGGGCAGAAGCAGCTGCTTTGCATAACCCGTGTTATGCTTTGCCTGCCTCCGATGCTAATACTGGACGAGGCGACCTCCTCTATCGACACAAGGACCGAAATAAAAATACAAAACGCCTTCTCCAAAATGATGGAAGGCAGAACAAGCTTCATTATCGCGCACAGGCTGTCCACGATACGTGACGCCGACGTAATACTTGTTATGCGGGACGGCCATATAATAGAGCAGGGAAACCATGCCGAACTTATGGCAAAGAACGGTTTTTACGCCAAGCTTCAGCGCAGCGCCGAAGAAATGTAGGACAAAAAGCCGTACAATATACGGCTTACAGACTGCAAACAGCGCTGATTCAAGCAAAAATGGCCGGAAAAGCCAAGACCCATAGGCAGTTTCTCTCTCTTTCCATCGGATCGGATAGGGGAGATTTTACCTCCCCTTCCACACCACGTAGCGTACCGTTCGG
>CAZBNY010000219.1:0-2940 GCA_964493235.1 uncultured Lachnospiraceae bacterium | reverse complement strand
GTTTTTGTCAACGCCCCTTGTTACGCCTTCCCATTCGGTAGATTCCTCGGCGAATGTCAGGACTCCGGGATAAGCGCCCTTCACGACCGAATTCATATGCTTTAAGAATTCAACGGCCTCAAAGTTTTCCCTTCCGCCATACTGATTTGGTATCCACTCTCCCGACTTTCTGAAATAGTCCAGATAAAGCATACTCGCCACGGCGTCTACCCTTATACCGTCGATATGGTACTCCCTGATCCAGAAAAGAGCGTTGGCTATAAGGAAGTTGCTTACTTCCTTCCTGCCATAGTTGAACACATATGTGCCCCATTCCTTATGCTCTCCCTTTCTCCAGTCCTCATGCTCATAGAGGGCAGTCCCGTCGAAACGGGCGAGTCCGTTTGCGTCCTTTGGAAAATGTCCGGGGACCCAGTCCATTATGATGCCTATGCCCTTCTGGTGGCAGCAGTCAACAAAATATCTGAAATCATCCGGTTCGCCGTACCTGCTTGTAGGGGCGTAGTAGCCTGTCACCTGATAACCCCAGCTTCCGTCGAACGGATATTCAGAGACAGGAAGCAGCTCAATGTGGGTATAACCCATTTTCTTTACATATTTTACAAGCTTGTCCGCCAGCTCCTTATAAGTAAGATAGCGGTTTTCCTCCTCAGGGACTCTCATCCAGCTTCCGAACTGCACCTCATAAATATTCATCGGTTCCCTGTAGCAGTCGGCGTTCTCGCGCTGCTTGATCCAATTGTCGTCCTTCCAGTGGTATACTCCCAAGTCATATACAATAGAAGCGTTTTGAGGCCTTACCTCCATATAGAATCCGTAAGGGTCACTCTTGTCAACTACGTTTCCCTTATTGTCCTTTATCCTGAACTTATATCGGTCAAATTCCACAACGCCCGGAATAAATATCTCCCATATACCGGAATTGCCCAATATTCTCATCTGTGTCGATCTTCCGTCCCAATAGTTGAATGAGCCGATAACGCTTACGCTTCTGGCGTTTGGCGCCCATACGGCAAAGGACACGCCCTCGACCCCGTCGGCCTCATATAGATTGGCGCCCAGTTTATTATAAATACTGTAATGGTTCCCGGCTCCGAATAAATATCTGTCATACTCGCTTATTGTCGGTGTGAAAGAATAAATATCTGCCGTTATTCTTTCGTTTCCGTCCCAATAAACAATTTTAAGCAGGTAATCAAACCTTGTGTTCCTGTCGTCGATAACAGCCTCAAAAAATCCGTCCTCATGTATCCTCTCGGCCTGATAAATATTTTTGTCATCGGCCTTATCGATTACATAAACTTCCTTCGCTCCCGGCATAAACGCCCTGAATGATAAAACGTCCCTTCCATCGTGGAACACTTCGTGCATACCAAGCACGGTATGAGGGTCCTTGTGGTCTGAATTTATTATAAGCTGCATCTCGAATATGCTTACTGTTGAAATCATAATTACCCCTCCCTGTTATATTACTTTTCCCTATACTTTTATTATGTGTTATTATTTATTTTACCATATATAAAGAAAATTTTACTATATATGATTTTTGTTCTAATCAATAATATATATTTTATCATATCATTAACAAGAAAATATTACTATAGAAAGTATATATTTTAACTCCAATTTTAAGTTTTAGCAATATATTTTTTAAATTCAGCATAAAAAGAAACCGAAGGCAAGGGGCCTTCGGTTTCTTCTTTCGTACTTATAATTTTATCTTTCTGATCCAGCCGTATTTATCCTCAATTTTTCCGTGCTGTGTCATTGTGATCGTGTCATATATATCCTGAGCAACGGGGCCGATCTTTCCCTCGTTGATAATGTATGTCTTTCCGTTATGAAGTATCTCGCCTACAGGTGAGATAACTGCCGCAGTACCTGTTCCGAAGCATTCCTGAAGTCTGCCTTCCTCGCCGGCCTGAATAAGCTCGTCAATAGAAATCTTTCTCTCCTCAACCTTATATCCCTTTGCTCTTAAGAGCTGGAGAGCCGAATCCCTTGTTATACCGGGAAGTATGCTTCCGTTAAGCTCAGGTGTGATTACCGTATCGTCAATAACGAACATGATATTCATCGAGCCAACCTCTTCGATATATTTGTTTTCTATAGCGTCAAGCCATAATACCTGAGCATATCCGGCCTCCTCGGCCTCCTCCTGGCTCTTAAGGCTCTGTGCGTAGTTAGCCGCTGTCTTTGCGAAGCCTGTACCGCCCTTAACCGCTCTCTTATATCCATGCTCAACATAGATCTTTACCGGCTTGATACCGTCCTTATAATATGAGGCAACAGGGCAGAACATACAGATGAACTGGTGTGTCTTTGACGAATGAACACCAAGTCCCTCGTCAGTGGCGATTATAAGTGGTCTGATATAAAGGCTCTTTCCGTCCTCCTTGGGGATCCAGTCCTTCTCTATCCTGATCGCCTCAATAATATACTCTGTGAACTCGATAGGATCTATCTGGGGTATGCAGAGACGCTCATTGGATTTATTCATACGTTCAAAGTTTTTCTCCGGTCTGAAAAGGTGGATCGTCTCGTCGTCAATATAATAAGCCTTAAGTCCCTCGAATGAGCTTTGTCCGTAATGGAATACCATTGCGCCGGGAGTAATGTTGAGGGGGCCGTAGGGAACTATTCTGGGGTCATGCCAGCCCTGCTCGGGATTATAGTCAACCATTACCATGTAATCTGTAAATACTTTGCCAAATCCAAGTTCATCGTTGGGGCCGGGTTTCTGTTTAAGCTGTTTTCTTTCTTCAAATCTGATTTCCATTGTTTTTCTCCTCCTGATATTTACGCAATAACTATTTTGTCTAAGCACTATACGGAAAAGCTTTTATAATCAAAAAAGCCTTTCGCTTCTGAAATTATTCAGAGGCGAAAGGCTTAACTTCCGTGGTACCACTCCAATTCATCTTAAAAAAGATGCTCTCA
>CAZBNY010000218.1:0-2948 GCA_964493235.1 uncultured Lachnospiraceae bacterium | reverse complement strand
CACGACAAAAAGAGCAGCTGTCTCATTATAGAAACGGCCGCTCTTTTTATAGCCTATTTAAGTTTCATAAAGTCCATAGTCACATACGCGCTTCCGTTTGACGAGCTTACATACATTCCTATACCTACATTGTCCATATAGTCGGTAAGCAGATTGCTCCTGCTGCCCGGACTATTCATCCACTGCGTATACACATCGACCACGGAGCCTTTAACATTCGCGATATTTTCAGAAGCCATAATGTAATCCAGATCTCTGTTGTCAAATCTGTCAAAGGGACTTGTGCCGTCCCTGTTCGTGTAATCCGAATAGTTCCAATAACCCATACTCAACGAGTGGAGCTTAGAGGTAGACATCATCTTTTTATTGATTACAAACGGAGCAAGGCTGTGCTTTGCCCTTTCAGCACATATTATATCGTAAAGAAGTGTTATGTCGCCGTCAATGGCAGAGGAATTCATATTATGCCTGAGTGTCTGGCTGTCGGACGCGGCGTAGACATAGCTTATGCGGTTATCACCCGAGAAGGCCCCTATCTCAACTATGCCATATCCATCGTCATATCTGGCCCTGATCCCGTCTATTGACGCCCTCGCTCCAAAATCTATCTCCGAAACCAAAGCTCCAGACGAAATTCCCCTATAGCTGAAGGAACTGCCGTTTGAAAATATCTCCGAAACACAGCCGTCTCTAAATCCCAGATACATGAAATGCTGGAGATCCCTATTGTAGACCCAGACAGTCATATTTCCGTTTTTATCCTCGAATTTGTAATCAGGCTCGCCAAAGGCCGTCGTTATGCTTTCTTCCGTATCACCTATCGAAAGGTCTATGCCGTTTATGTTTATCTTTGAAAGCATAAGCTGATAATATACCTCCACAAGCATCGACGCTACCTGATCATATGTTATGTATGACTTCGGATAAAAATAGCCGCCATACCCTTTCACAACATTTATGTCCGTAAGATAGCTTATATCGTCACGATATTCCTCCGACATATCCGCTCTGTCCTTGTATGTCAGGGTATAATCCTTTTCCGGAGTTATTATGTTGGCCCTGCACGCTCTTATGGCGTTTACAACTATGTCGCAGGCTTCCTCCCTCGTGACATAGTATTCAGGGGCAAAGGTAACTTCTCCTATTCCTTCTATTATTCCGTTTTCATAGCAAAAGGCAACCTCATTGGCATCGCAGTCGTAAAAAGGACTATGGGATATAGTTATTCCCGTTCCTCCCGTTGCCGCTCTGTAAAATCTTACGATGAGACGGCACAGGTTTTTTCTTGTGACAACGGCTCCCCTATCCGTATCCTCGGTAATTATGCCAAGCTGCTGGGCCGCCGTCATATTGTCGGTCACAGATGAGCTTAAAAGGAAGGGCTTGACCGTTGTGCCGGCCTCCGCAAAAGCAGAAACAGGCGTTGAGACCATCACTGCCGCCGTCAAAATAACTGCTAATTTTTTTAATTTCTTCATATTACACCTCGTGGTCAGGGATCGACCCTAACGCAAAATGAAATATTTTTTTAACATTTATGTAATATTATTTTACCATAATTTTCTGAATAATCAACCTTTTTATTTTTAAAAGTGGAGGAAACAAGGCAAATCAAGCCAAAAAAATTACCATTTTTACGGTGTTTAAGCGGCAAAATATCAAAAGTGGAGGCAAAAGTACGTCTTTAGCGGCCTAAAAAGAAAGCATAAAAAGGTCTGAACAGACAAAAGGCGCACTTAAAAATATTTAAAATCCCGCAATAGCAATTCATCAATTTCTATGCTCCGTCGGAGTTTGACCTAAGTTTTTTAAGTCAATCGTCCATAATGGTCGGTGCCATAAGAAAACATAGAAAGTAATAAATTGCTTAAAGCTGTGAGCATTCATCACTTTTACAGATGTTTTATATTATACACTCCTTAGCGTAAAGGTTCATAAAGCAAAAAGTTCTCATGGCATAAATGCCATGAGAACCTGTCGTTCGCGCCTCTGTTTATATTTGTCAAAACCCGGATTTTGACAAAGGGTGCCGAAAGCCGGCGAGCGGCCTATCAGTCTTTAATATATCCTTCCTCATCGAACATAAGCTCATATGGGCCTGACACATACTCTATCTCGGGATGATCCTTAAGCTCCTCATAGAGAGGTTCCGAGACCTCAATATGGGCCGTTTCAAGGGTATTCTTTATCCTGACGATACGAGGGTGCTTCATATCGATGCCGGACGCGCACTTGATGGCCGTAATGATCGCTTCCTTATCACTGTTGGCATACATGGGAATGCTTCCGCCGCCTCCCAGCACCGTCGCCGTAATAATGTTTGTCCATGTGGCCTCCCAGTCAATATTGTTCAGACAGCGTCTTGTCGTCATATTGGCAAGCCCTATACCAACGCCCGAATGATGGGATTCCTCTGTTACTCCTCTTACCATTATATAGCGTATGCCCGTCTCGTCTTTAAACGTCTGGGCCATATTTCTTCCCACAACATTTGGATCCATGCCCGAGCCTGAAATATTTTTGCCTATTTCGTCAATAATAAGCAGGTCAATATTTTTGAACTTAAGAATGGGGATCTTGGCCTTAGCCTCCTCAAGCATTTCGGCGTCTGTCTCGAAAATGTTGCTTCTGTCGCACATTTTGATGGTACAAATATCGTCATAGGCATTCTGCAATACTCCTATGCCGAAAACAAATTTACAATTATCGATGAAAACCTTTCCGAGCTCAGGCAGGAACGAAGGTATATTCTCATAACCCTGCGCGTGGAACATAGACGCGCCCTTATGGTTTCCCAATCCAATAGCCACCATTTTGAAAAGTCCGCTTTCGTGAGGCCCCCTAAACTCCGTGTGCGGCTTAACCTTATTGAAGAGCACTATTCCGTCTGCCTCGGTCGCTATTTTATCTACATAGACCGGCGCCCCGTTTTTAAGTCTGCCGACCTC
>CAZBNY010000217.1:0-3010 GCA_964493235.1 uncultured Lachnospiraceae bacterium | reverse complement strand
GCCACAATTCGAAACATTCATCAAAGCAAGGCTTTTTCAAGCAACAGACATTATGAAGCTTTTCGGAATATATTATTTGGCTGTGGTTTTTGAAAGTGAGTACAGCGACGTAAAAAAGATGGCTTTGTCCGGCGGATTCTTTATGATCTTTGCGGGTTTTATGGCAATCATTAGCGAGCTTGGCACATTGATGGTGTTTGCGCTTGTCTATCTGATGGCAATTTTCATCTACATAAAGGACAAGCGATGTCTTGTATGCGTGGCAGCGGCATTGGCAGTATTATTGATAATTTCGGGTGTGATCTATAGTATTGGTGGCAGCATTTCCGAGCCCTCAAACGGAGTCGAGAACACTTTTGCAAAGATACATGACCGTCTCGGGGTATGGATTGAGCCGGACAGCGCAGATGCAAGCTCGACGGGGTATCATGCAATCAAAATCAGCGAGGCGATTGTCATGGGCGGGCTCTTTGGAACAAATATAAATATTGCGCTTCCGAATGTCGCAAATGACTCTATATTTGCTTTCATTTGCCTGAAATTCGGAGTGATAGGCGCGATAGTGCTGTTGATGGCGTTTCTTATGATTTTATCAAACACCCTTACAACAGCAGGAACAGGGTTTGTGGCGATACTGGCAAAGATATCGGCAATGGCGCTGTTTAGCCAAGCAATGATAACTATAGGCGGAACAATAGGTCTGCTGCCGCTGACGGGGGTTCCGATACCGTTTCTCTCAAGCGGCGGTACGAATGCGCTGATCTGTTTTATATTGGTGTTTAACATAATCAACAGAAAGGATTTGATCGCATGAAAAGAGAAACCGTATTATCCTGTATAGCTACCGTAATCGTGTGTGTATTTTCGTTGTATCTTTACAACAAATCGGGCGGGGTATTAAACGAAGAAGCAGCAAAGCAGAGGCAGGAAATAGCCGCGCAGATAACATACCGTGAAGTTACAGAGGGTGATTTCATAGACAGAAATGACCGCGCTATCCTGACCGGAACAGCTCCGTATACGTCAGAAGCAAAGTACCCGGAGGCATATTCATATATTCTGGGCTATAATTCAAAAATATACGGCACGACAGGGCTGAGGAAAACGTATAAAGAACACCTCTATGATGATAAAGGCACGGGAAAAGGCGGCTCCGTAAAGCTTACGACCGACAATATATTACAAAAAAAAGCATATCAGGAATTAAAAAGCGAAAATTTAGATGGCAGCGTTATCGTGCTTGACAACAAGACAGGACAAATTCTCGCGCTGGCTTCAAGAGAAACGCTTGACTACGACATAACAAATATCGATGAAAATTACGAACGGTACAGTAAGATCGACGGCTTCTTCTTAAACCATGCCGTATATGACAGCGATGCCCCGGGGAGTGTGTTTAAGATAATAACGGCGCTTTGTTCGTTTGAAAACAATATTGACGGATATGTATACAATGACGTAGGAACGTTTTACGTCGATAACACCGAAATACATAACGCCAACGGTGCTGCTTACGGCGAGGCGGATATGCAAAAGGCCTTTACCAAGTCAATAAATACTTACTTCGCCTCACTTGCCGTTGAGATGGGGGAGGAAAGGCTGATTGACACTGCGCAAAGATGCCTGATAGGCGCGGAGATATCAACCGAGCTGGGAACGCTGCACTCAGAGCTTGAGTCAGACGGAAGCGATTTTCTGTTGGCGCAGACGGGGTTCGGACAGGGCAAAACGACTATCACTCCGTTGCATATAGCCATGATAGGAGCTGCTTTGGAAAATGACGGAAAGATGATGCAGCCGTACATAGTCAACAGTCTTATAAATGCAAAAGGGTCGGTTGTCTATAGAGCCAAGGAAAAAAGGATAGGGCAAATCGCCGATAAAAAATATTGTGAAAAGGTTGTATCGCTTATGCAGAACGCAGCGGCGGAAAACGCAAAGGAATTAACTGAGATCAGCCCGACTGTCGGAATAAAAACCGGCACGGCACAGCTCGGTAATGGAAAAAATCATGCGTATTTGTTATGTGTAGATGAAAATTATACAATTATGGTATCGGAAAATGATACACAAAGATATGGACTGTCGTTGGCGGATATAGCGAAAAAATTGTTGAAAGAGCTTTATCAAAAATTTGACTGATGAACTGAGGAAAGCAAATAACCGGCGATGATTTTAAAACAGCTTTTTTGAGGGACCTCAGGCAAAGCGATGATATAAGGATTCCTTCTACAAATAAGGACGCCGAAAGATTGATATTTTATTTTAAAAAGCGGAAAATTCTTATCCCGCAGAATTTATTGACTTTGTAAAAAGCTACAATCATTTACGCTTCAGGCAAGGCGACAATACAGATTACCGCCCCGTATCCTTACGAATATACGGTTATTTGAAGAACAACAAGAAAATCATCGGGTTTTATAAAATTCAGCAAAAATATGAAAAAAGCGCTTGAAAAAATCATGGGTGACGGTATACTTCCGGATCGATATTGACAATCGGAGATTTAATCCTTACAGCAGATGAACGCTCTTATTATTATGATTTGGTTTATAACTTGCATAAAGAGTGTTATGAGGCAATGAGAACGGATAGGATGTTTTCGGTAGGGGATAAGGAGCCTTCGGAGGAGGAAGCCATAGACCGTAAATATCAAGAAACGGTCTTAAAGATACCGTTACGCTTTCTTGATGACAGAACGGCTTCTTTTCGGGAATATATGAGCTTATGTTACGCCGTTTGCTGCAGCGACTTGTTAAGGTTCAGCCGTATTTGACGGCATTAGCCGTGTAATAAACAGCAGGAATAATCCGACGTGAAAAACAAGATCATAAAAACACCCGTTTTCAAAAGGCTGACACTTCTGTAACGGAAGTGGGACTGTAGCAAAAAAACAGCTCTGTCAGAAAATATTGCAAAAAAATCTCTTGTAAAATGACTTTTCTGCCATATAATTAAGATAAATCCGAACTAAATAAAGCTATATAAGATCATATTTTCCATATAAAGC
>CAZBNY010000216.1:0-3046 GCA_964493235.1 uncultured Lachnospiraceae bacterium | reverse complement strand
TCCCTCTTTTGACAATCATATCAACGCAGCACAAAAAAATCAACAAATATTATGCACTTAAACAATTGCATTATCGCCATTCATAGGATAATATAATACAAAAAGCAGATTTTAGGGGGATAAAGATGGAAGCGTTAAAGAAGAAAATTTTAAGTGACGGAATGGCAATGGGAACTGACATAATCAAGGTCGACAGTTTCCTTAATCATCAGATAGATATAGCGTTTATGAACGAGATAGGCAAGGAATTTGCCCGTATATTCAGCGATATAGAGGTAACGAAAATAGTAACTATCGAGGCCTCAGGCATAGCCATAGCCGCTATCGCCTCCCAGTATTTCAACAATGTTCCCGTTGTTTTCGCCAAAAAGACCGAGTCCCGTAACCTGGACCCCGACAAGTACCACAGCGAGGTCTATTCCTTTACTAAGCAGAGGACTTATCCTATAATGATCTCCAAAAAATATATATCGGCGGACGATAAAATTCTTATTATCGACGACTTTCTTGCCAACGGCAAGGCCGCTTTGGCTCTGAAAAACCTCTGCGAGCAGGCAGGAGCGACGGTACAGGGCATAGGTATCGTAATCGAGAAGGGCTTCCAGGAGGGCGGACGCCTTCTCAGGGAGGAAAACAATATCAGGGTCGAATCACTGGCTATTATTGACAATATCGATGACGGAAAAATAACATTCAGAGAATAATCAGGCTTAACATGAAATGGGACGGATATATTTCCGTCCCATTATTTTTAATAAAACTTTTATTTCCCGTTTATGGCTTTCAGGCAGGTCGTAAGCGCGTCCTCCCCTTATCCCTTCCGCTCCGAAGGCTGTCACAGACAGCGCCATTACAGTGGCAGAGATGAGCGCCGCAAGTCTTTTGAAGCTCATTTGTTTTATCTCATATATAAATTTACCCCCCCTTGCGAAATCACAAGGGAGGGGATAGGTATTAGTCTTTTACAGATGTAGCGATGCCGTCCTCGTCGAATTTGACAGTGACATCAGGTTTATTACTGCTTACATAGCTCTTAAAGCTTGTAATGTTCACATCATCATATGTCGTTCCGTCAACACGGATTGTTGTATCTTCGTCAAAGCTAAATTCAATCTGACCATAATTTGTACTTATATGCATTGTTCCTCTTGGATATTTATCGTTAGTTATTGTAACAAAATTAAGTTCTCCTTTAAGCTCAGAAACATATCCGTCGATCCTTGTTACCTCACCACTCTTGACCGTAAGCTCGGCACGGATCGTAATATTTCCGCTGTTAATAGCTTCCTCAAGATCATCTAAATCGCTTATGCTTTCGCTGCCGATCTTGATCGATACTTTAGGACTGGAAGCTAAGGTATAGTTCTTTGAGCCGACCTTGATTTCACTATCATCAGTATCAATCGACTTAATATCTCCCGTGTAGCTCTTGTCGTCGTCCTCCTTATAGTTGCTGGACTCGGCTACTATCTTAGTGACCTCCTTATCGCTGTTGAGGGTCAGCTCAACATCAATATATTTGCTGCCTGTCAGCTCGTCAAAGGCTTCTATAAGTTTTTCAAGCTCACTCGTACTTCCGTTATATTTGAGAGTTATCTCGTCAGCAATATCGTATGTATAGCTCTTTGAGCCTGACTCGATGCTTATCTCTCTCTTATTGATATTTGTTATCTGGCCCTCTGTAGCGCTTGTGTACTTCTGCTCAACAGCGGTAACAAGATAAGCCTCCTCCGGTGATGTATTAAGCTCTACCGTAACCTCTATAAGGGAGTCTCCCTTGATCCTGTCGGAAAGCTGTCTGAGTGTGGCTGTCTTTCCGTCAAGGGTGATTTTAGCGTCCGTCGCGACGGTATAATAAACCTTGTCGCCATGCTTGTCTATAAGTCCGATTTTATAGTCGCCGGCGCTTATAAGCTCGCCTTTATCCTTCACGACGTTGCTGAACTGCGGTGAGTTTACCTGATTTGCGTCAACCTGAACGTCATTCGTTATCATTACCTTGGCTATCGACGCTCCCGAGCTGTATACCGTAACAGAGTCGCCGAGACCTATTCCCGTAGGGCTTACGTTAATTCCGCCGTTATACACAAGTGTTGATGAACTGAGTACATAACCTGTCACGCCCTCGGCGGTCGTAAGGCGGAGCACATAGGTGTCGTTCTCCTCATATACCGAAACAACGATACCCGATGTCTCTGTATATCCGCTTTCAGGGTTTGTCACGATCTGGGTCTTCATAAGGTCGTATGACTTGGAGGCCATTACCGATACCTCAGCCCTTGTTATATTGTTTTTCGGGTTGAAATTGTTGTTGTCACCTGTCACAACGCCCAGCTTGTTAAGAAGCTCTACATAAGGCTTTACGCTGGCCGTTATGCTTGACGTATCGTTGAAGGTCAGCGATGTTCCCGTTGAGAGCGTATAGTTGAGAGCTAGCGCCCTGCCCAGGAACAGAGCCATATCCTCCCTTGTGATCTTCGCGTCGCTGCCGCCGCTTTTGAATTTCGTCAGGTCATAGGACGAAACTATTCCCTTCTCCATACAGAAGGCCACGGCTTTTTTTGCCCAGTCGGCAACTCCGGCCCCGTCCATTTCCATAGTATATCTGCTTACGCCCATTTCCGTAACGTCGCCGGAAAAGCCTGATTTGAGGACCATTGAATATATAAGCTGGGCGGCCTCGGAATATGTCATATTCTCGCTTCCGCGGAAAACACGCTGTCCCTTGCTGTTGTAGTCGCCTACCATAAGTCCGCTATCATAAACACTGTTGATATAGCTTTCGGCCCATTTTAAATTGCTGCCTATATCTGAGAATACAGCTCCGTAGCTTACGGTAGAAGCCGCCGTGCATAAAGCAACGGTAAGAGCCGTAAATGTATATTTTCTCATACCGATCTCCCCCTAATGTAACCTATACTAAAAATTAATGCACATTATTATCTGATTATGATTATATAACATAAAATTGCATAATGCACTAAAAAAATGATATTTTTAAAAAATTTTAAAGAAATACATTGCAGAATAGCAATAATTATACTTG
>CAZBNY010000215.1:0-3117 GCA_964493235.1 uncultured Lachnospiraceae bacterium | reverse complement strand
TAGGAAATTAGAAAAATCCTCTAAAAACCTATTGACTTTTAATAGTTAGTCTTTTGATTGACTTCTTATATGTATGATAATATAATTCCATTATCAATTCGGTTGTAATTACAACGTATTCAAAATTTATTGGAGGTAAAAAATGAACACTTCTGCTTTAGAAAAATGTCCTCTCTTTGCCGGAGTTCCCTCATACAGCATAACCCCGATGATGGGCTGTCTGCGTGCGAGGGAAAGGTTTTTCGGTAAAAATGAGTTCATATACCATACCGGCGACAGCATAAAGGAGATAGGCATAGTTCTGTCAGGACGGGTCAGGATAATCAAGGAGGACGTCTGGGGAAATATCGTGATACTCACGGAGCTTACCGAGGGAATGCTTTTTGGCGAGGCCTTTGTTTACGGCGGGGTCCGGAAGATCCCTCTTTCCGTCATGGCGGCTGAAAGATCAAACATACTGTTTCTTGACGGAGAAAGGACGGTAACGCCATGTCACGCCGCCTGCGGCTTCCACTATGACGTTTCCAAAAATATGCTGAAAATAATATCGTCCAAAAATGTGTTCCTGACTGAGCGTATCGAGCATTTGTCCAAGCGTACCCTTAAGGAAAAGGTGCTGTCGTATCTTTCCTCCGAGGCGGCTAGATCAGGGAGCCGAACATTTTCCATACCCTTCAGCCGTCAGGAGCTGGCGGACTATCTGGCCGCCGACCGCAGTGCTCTGTCGGCCGTTCTGGGAAAGCTGAGGGACGATGGTGTTATCGAGTTCTGCAAAAATAAATTCATATTAAGGGCTGTAGACAAAGCTGATTTGGGTAATGGTCAGTGTCATAAGAAAACATAAAAAGTATTTAAATCGCGAGACCTTTTATAAAATGTTCCTATGGAACACTCCGTCGATGTTTGGCTTTAGAAATATGATTTAAGCCAAGCGCCCTGGCAAAAAGGCTCGGAAAACAAAGAGTTTTTGAAGAATAAATACATGAAAACCTGTTGCTCATACCTCTGTTTATACTCGTCAAAAGCCTGGTTTTGATGAAGCGTGCCAACTTTTCGACGCTATCAAAGGACTGAGAAAACTCTCAGTCCTTTTTTATTATCACGATGTCGTTTTTTTCATCATGCTGTATGAAATTGCGAATTATTTTTGTATTTAAAGGGTACAATTTATATTATAGTAAGCTTACCGCACAAACGGTTCTCAGAAAGGAGTTTTTACTATGGACATCAGTTTCAGAAAACGGGGAAAGACCGTTATCGCGCAGATATACGGCGATATAGACCACCGCTTCGCCGAGGAGGCCAGACGGCTTACGGAACGTGAGCTTTATTCCTCCGGAGCGGACAGCCTTGTTCTCGACATGAGCCGTGTTAAGTTTATGGACAGCTCGGGCATAGGCTTCATAATCGGACGCTACAAGACCGTATCGGCGCTTGGCGGGACCATTTCCATCGCCGCCGCGTCAAGGGAGGCGGACAGGCTTCTCGCCATATCAGGCATTTACAGGATAATTCATTCCTTTCCTTCCGTCGAGGACGCCATACTTGGAATAAATCAGGAGGTACATAACCAATGAACGATAAAAACAGCATGACACTCACCTTTTCCTCAGTCACGGTAAACGAATCCTTCGCCAGAATGGCCGTCGCCGCATTCATACTGCCCCTTGATCCCACGATTTCCGAAATAACCGACATAAAGACCGCCGTTTCCGAGGCCGTAACAAATTCCATAATACACGGCTATGAGGGTTCTTCCGGCGATATATGCCTTATCTGCTCCTACGACGGACGTGATGTCTACATAGAGATAACCGACTATGGCAAGGGAATACCCGACATAAAAAAGGCAATGACTCCCCTTTATACCTCCAGACCGGAGCTGGAGCGTTCCGGCCTTGGCTTCACGGTGATGGAGACATTTATGGACAGCCTTGACGTAAATTCTGAGCCTGGCGTCGGGACAAAGGTCAGAATGTCAAAAAAACTGTCCCAAAGGGACTGAACCCGGAGGTTTTCCAATTGGACGAGACAAAAAAACTTATAGAGCTGGCGCAAAACGGCGACGCCGACGCTAAAGAAAAGCTGGTTGTGGAAAACAGCGGCCTGATATGGAGCATCGTCCGCAAGTTCAGGGGCAGAGGCTACGACTCCGAGGATCTGTTTCAGATAGGCGCGATCGGATTAATAAAGTGCATAGATAAATTCGATATGTCCTTTGACGTAAAGTTCTCCACCTATGCTGTTCCGATGATAATGGGTGAGATACGGCGTTTCATGCGTGATGACGGCATGATAAAGGTAAGCCGTCCCCTCAAGGAGATCGCCGCGAGAGCAAAATACACCCGCGAATACATGACAAACAAAAACGGCGGAGAGCCTACCGTAACAGAGCTTGCCAAAGAAATGGGCATATCCGTTGAGGAGCTGGCCGAGGCGCTCGACGCCTCCCGGGAAGTCGAAAGTATTTTCCAGACCGTTTACCGAAGCGACGGTACGCCAGTATATTTAATTGACAGACTTTCCAGGGACAACGCCGACGATATTACCGACAGCCTTGCGCTCAGACAAGCGCTCATGGCGCTTGAGCCAAGGGAGCGGCGGATAATCTTTCTCAGGTATTTCAAGGACAAGACCCAAAGCGAAACCGCAAAGGAGATAGGCATATCCCAGGTACAGGTATCCAGAATGGAAAAGAAGATCATCAGACGAATAAAGGACGGATTCGGGACATAGCCGAAGCAGTGTACAGCTTCGGCTTATTTGCGCTACCGCTCCGCCGCCTCAACAAACCATCTGTCCATATCGTAAAACAAATATCTTTCCCTTCCTCTTATACGGCGAGTGTATCTCATGCCCTGCCCTCCGGCCTTCAGACTGGCGGCACGCCTTACGTCCATTATCCTGTCAATGAAATATACCCTTCCGTCCTCCCAGACTATTTATTTTGGCGTCATTTTTCCCTCTGTGTCAAACAAAACGTTTACGGCAACATATGTCCTTCTGCATTTTTCCACTATAATCACCCTATTTCCTGAAGCTGACCGGATATATATATTGCGAAAGGCTGAATTCCCTTCCCCGTTTCCCAACCCCTTTGGCCATCGCACAGGAGAA
>CAZBNY010000214.1:0-3120 GCA_964493235.1 uncultured Lachnospiraceae bacterium | reverse complement strand
GAAAGAGCTACGGAGATCTTGCTTGCGGCTCTTGCGTTGTTGTAAGCAAGCTCAAGGTTAGACGCGAAGGAAACGCCCTCTGTCATATCCTTGATATGGCTCAAAAGGAAAGGAGTTGTGTCTTTTCCGTGGATACCCTGTTCCTTAGCCATTTCGAGAGCCTTAACGATGACCTTCTCCATTTCGTCATAGTCAAGCGCGTACTCGTCGGGGATAGGGTTGCCGATTACGAAGCCGCCCTTAAGACCAATATCCCATTTTGTCTTAATGATCTTAGCGATCTCCTCCTCTGTCTCCGCTCTGTAGTCAAGCTTAAGGCCGCTGGTCTTGCAGTAGAAGGCGGGAAACTCGTCTGTTCTGAGGCCGAGTACGGGAACGCCGTATGTCTCAAGATATTCAAGTGTAAGTCTCAGGTCAAGAAGCGACTTTGCTCCGGCGCATACGACCGCTACTCTTGTGTTGGCAAGCTCCTGAAGGTCAGCGCTGATGTCCATAGTTGTCTCCGCCCCTCTGTGAACGCCGCCGATACCGCCTGTGGCGAAAACCTTGATGCCTGCCATCTCGGCGATCATCATTGTTGTGGCAACTGTTGTTGCTCCCGTCTTTCCTGTAGCGAGATAAACGGCTACGTCACGGCGTGATACCTTGCCTACTCCGTCGGCCTTGCACATGATGTCAAGCTCCTCCGACGTAAGGCCTACCTTGAGCTTTCCGCCGATAATCGCTGTTGTGGCCGGGATAGCTCCCTCGGCTCTTACGATCTCCTCTACCTTGTGAGCGAACTCTACATTCTGAGGAAAGGGCATACCGTGGCTTAAAATCGTGCTTTCAAGTGCGACAACGGGTTTGCCTGCCGCGATCGCTTCTGCTATTTCAGGTTTAATTGATAAATAATCTTTAAGTGTCATTGTTTTCTCTCCTTTAATATATTCTCAATAAGTGATACGCTCATATTGGGGTTGATGGTCTTTTCATGCGAAATCGCCGCCACCCCGGCGGCAAGCGCGTAATCGAGCGTTTTTTCCAATGAAAAATCATTGATGTAGCTGTAAATCACAGCGGCCATGAAGGCGTCTCCGGCGCCGGTGGCGTTCACCATGTTGTCTACCGGCAGCAGCTTCCTTTCCGCCTGGTTCCCCTCACGGTCCATGTAGAAGCAGCCGTCAGCACCAAGGCTTACAAAAATTCTTTTAAGGCCCTTATCCAGTATCTTTTCGGCAGCCTTATACAGATCCTTTTTGGAATGTATCTTCATTCCGCTCAATATCTCTGTTTCCAGAAGATTTGGCTTCGCCGTATGGAATTTGCCTATCAGATCCACTATTGTGTGGGCATAGGCCTGCGATACCGTGTCCACGAAAACAGGTATAGTATCCGAATAGAGGTTTAAAATTTCCTCCATTACGTTCGGCGGAAGTCCCGGGTCGCAGGTAATGAGCCGGCTTCCCTTTATTATATTGCCCTTTGAGTGAAGAAAATCCACCGTCATTGTATGAAGCACCGACATATCCGAGAGCGCGACAAACATATCTCCCTTTTCGTCAAGGACTGATATGTAGGTCGAGGAAGGATGGTTATCGACCTTCAAAATATGGCTGATGTCTATTCCGGCCGCCGTACACTCGGCACATATTTTGTCGGCATATACGTCGTCGCCGACCGCCGTTATCAGCTTTACATTTCCGCCAAGCCTGGCAAAGTTCTCAGCCACGTTCCTCGTAACACCGCCGGCGGAGGTATTCATATGTCCGGGGTTGCTGTCATGCAGGTTGATGGCCTTCTTTGAACGGCCATGCACGTCCACGTTGGCAGCGCCTATTCCAACTATATAGTCGCCGTCGTTCACTATATATCCCCTCCCGAGAAGGTAACCCTTCTTTTGCAGGTTGGCTATATGCACCGCCACGGAACTCCTCGTTATGCCAAGCATACCGGCCAACTCGCTCTGCTCAATAGTCGGCTTGCTTTTTATGATCTCAAGTATTTCATGCTCTCTTGGCGTCATGTTTTTCGCCTCCCATACAAATGTTTAGATTTTAAATATATGCTTATTATATCACCATATATTATTCCCGTCAATACATAAAACAAAAAAAGCGGATAATCAGTGTCCAAAAAACACAGAAATGATCAAAAGTCCTAAATAGCGCGGAGCGCAAGGCAAAAAACGCAGCCGTGCCGGATTTAGCACGGCGGGGCTTTTTAACGCAGCGGCCGTCATTTAGGACTTTTTAGTATGGTTCGCGGAATACCGCTCCTTTAAACGATCAAATCAGAATCCCCTCTGCCGCCTTTAAGCCGGCAGACCGCAAGGCAGAATCTTTCCGCCTTTATGAGCGACGTTATAAATCTGGCCTTTGTTTCGGACCTTAATTCCTTTGAAAGTGGATTTGACCTGGACAGCCTGAACAGCGAATGTATTATGAATAAGGATATACTTGTCGCTATGCCCTCAAATCACCCCTCTGGCCAAAAGAGGCTTCGTAAAATTTTCTAAGATTGCCGACGAGACCTTCATTTCATATAATTCAAGGACCGGAATAATAAAATCCATAAATTCCGCCCTCCATAACACCGGCTACAAGGACGAGCTTACTATTTCATACCCCGTCAATGAGGAAAACGCCGTTTTGGGCCTTGTCAGGGCAGGCTTGGGAATAGCCCTTATCTGCGACGCGGCTAATTTCAATAAGGACGGCCTTGTTTTCCTCAGGCTGTCCGATCTTTGTCTTTACCGCTCCATATTCATTGTATGGAAAAAGGGCGAGTATATCCCTCCTGTGGTAAATAAATTTAAAAATTTCGTGCTTGCCACCGCCAAAGTAACTCTATAAAATCTCATTATATAATAAAAATATGTTGACAAATAAAACCTACAGTTGTATGCTTGATATATAAAAACATACAAGTGTAGGTGATTTTATGAATATAACAAAGCTGCCCGACGCGGAGCTTCAGGTAATGCAGGCATTATGGTCAATGGAAACCCCCGCGCCGACATCACTGATAAGAGACAGGCTTCAGGAGAGCCGCCCGTGGAATCTGTCCGCTTTGCAGACCCTCCTTGGCAGGCTCGTAAAGCGTGGTTTTCTTTCTACCGCCAAGGAGGGCAAAAACAGA
>CAZBNY010000213.1:0-3139 GCA_964493235.1 uncultured Lachnospiraceae bacterium | reverse complement strand
CGTAGGGAATTAATTTCTTTTTGATAGTCTTTACTACAGTCTTATCAGCTGTTGTAGCCTTTCTAAGGTTTCTTTTTCTCTTAGTGGACTTTTTGCCAAGGATATGCTGTGTATTTGATTTATTTCTCTTGATTTTTCCTGTTCCTGTTAATCTGTAGCGTTTTGCCGCAGCTTTTTTCGTTTTTAATTTAGGCATTTCAAATTTCCTCCTTAAATTGTAAATTATGCTTTAGGCGCAAGGAACATAACAAGGCTCCTTGCTTCCATTTTTGCGGGTTTATCAACTACCCCGTATTCCGCAACTGAGCTTGCGAAACTCTCAAGTATCGCTTCTCCGCTGCTTGTACGTCCAAGTTCTCGTCCTCTAAAACGAATGCTAACTTTTACCTTATCCCCGTTTTTAAGGAACTCGATGGCTTTCTTAACCTTAACCTGAATGTCATGGTCATCGATACTGGGTGAAAGTCTCAGCTCTTTAGTCTCTATGGTTTTCTGTTTTTTACGGGCCTCTTTTTCCTTCTTAGCCTGATCAAACTTATATTTGCCATAGTCCATTATTCGGCAAACCGGCGGTTTGGCATTTGGCGCGACTTTCACAAGGTCGAGCTTTCTCTCGTCCGCGAGCTTCTGCGCTTCCTTGACTGATACTATACCGAGCTGTTCGCCCGTTTCGCTGATAAGTCTAATTTCCTTATCTCTGATTTGTTCGTTAATCATTAATTCAGTAATGGTTAAGCACCTCCAATACAAATAAAAAAAGTGGACAGAGAACTATCCACTCTAATACGCAAAAACCAAAAGGAATTTAAAAGTATTAACCTTATGAACTCAAACGTTATAAGGTGAGAAGTGGACACTTCTGCTTTGTTACCTGAAACAGTATATCACTGAAATATCTGTATGTCAACTGTTTTTTATATTTTTTGCAAAGAAATCAGCTATTTTCAAGCATATATTATTGCGCTGGTCGTTCATGCCGTGGTCAGTCGGGAATGTAACGGATTCAAAGCTTGTGCCTCCAAGCTCCTTAACGGCATTTTCAAGCGCGTCGATATGCTCATTACGCGGTACAACATCGTCAAAGGCTCCGGTAATACCAAGCACAGGCTTTTTTGCCAGACCGTCGGCATATGAGGTAAGTACATATTTTGCAGGCTCTTTCTCGCATTCCTCCGCCATAGTGTCATAACCAAAGCCGTTGAGCCAGCCTCCGAACTCGTCTATCATCTCCTTAGTAGCTATATAGGCCTCGTCCGATAATTTGGAGGCGGCATATATTTGGCCTAGACCGGCAGGCATTATAAGCACCGCAGCCCTGACTTCGTCATGCTTTGCGGTCGCGTATGCCGTGACCATTCCGCCGAGACTATGTCCCATAAGGAATATATTGTCAGTATCGAAAACTCCGTTTTCATTTTTAAGTACGTATTCTAATACCGAATCTATATCCTCAAAACAGTTGTTTAAGGAATATTTTCCGTCGCTGCCCCAAGAGCCGCTGTAATGGAAGGTTATCGTGCAGAATCCTGCCTTTCTTAAATTCATCGCATAGTCAGAGAGACCATCGTTTCCCGGTATGCCGTGACATAAAATAATAACAGGATGCGGCCCCTTTCCCGCCGGAGTGCTGACCACAGCGAACAGCTTCCCTCTTTTTCCGTATACAAATATACCGTCGGAATTCGGTCTGTAAACCTCGTTCGTATAGTCCTCGTCCCTATAAATTTTGCTTATATCAATTGTCATACCGAGTCTCCCTTCTGTAAAGAGCCGCCATAAATCAAACGGCGGCTCTCGATGTTTATAAAATTATGCTCTATCCTTAATTTCCTTAGTAATTCTTTCAATCACGTCAGCAAGGTCGAACTGGCCCTCCTCGCCGTTCGCTCTGGAACGGAGAGATACCTTGTTTGCCTCCATGTCCTTTTCGCCTACAATGATCATGTAAGGAACTCTTTCGTTCCTAGCCTCACGGATCTTGTAGCCGATCTTTTCGTCTCTGTTGTCAAGCTCTACCCTTATTCCGGCGGCGTCAAGCTGTGCTTTTACGCTCTCGGCATAGTCTGTGAACTTCTCCGAGATAGGAAGTACCTTGACCTGCACAGGCGCAAGCCATGTAGGAAACATACCTGCGTAATGCTCTATGAGGATACCGATAAATCTCTCAATCGAGCCGAAGCATACACGATGGATCATAATAGGACGTTTCTTTGTACCGTCTTTATCTGTGTACTCAAGCTCAAATCTCTCGGGGAGCTGCATATCAAGCTGGATAGTACCGCACTGCCATGTTCTTCCTATAGAGTCCTGAAGATGGAAGTCTATCTTAGGGCCGTAGAACGCTCCGTCTCCCTCGTTTACAACATAGTCAAGTCCCATGTCCTCAAGGGCTCCTCTGAGTCCGTCCGTAGCCTTTTCCCAAGCCTCGTCACTGCCCATGCTGTTTTCGGGACGTGTTGAAAGCTCAACATGATATTTGAAGCCGAAAAGCTTATAAACTCCGTCTATAAGATTTACAACACCCTTGATTTCATCTCTGATCTGATCCTCTGTCATAAAGATATGAGCGTCGTCCTGTGTAAAGCATCTTACACGCATAAGTCCGTGGAGAGCGCCCGACTTCTCATGTCTGTGAACGATACCAAGCTCGCCCACTCTTAAAGGAAGGTCTCTGTAGGAGTGCATTTCCTGCTTATATACAAGCATTCCGCCCGGGCAGTTCATGGGTTTGATGGCGAAGTCCTGATCATCGATCACTGTCGTATACATATTTTCTTTGTAATGATCCCAGTGACCGCTTGTTTCCCAAAGCTGCCTTGAAAGGATAATAGGTGTGGAAACCTCGACATATCCTGCTTTTTTATGAATTTCACGCCAGAAGTCAATGAGCGTGTTCTTAACTATCATACCGTTGGGAAGGAAGAACGGGAATCCGGGTCCTTCATCAAGGAGAGCGAAAAGCTTAAGCTCTTTGCCAAGCTTTCTGTGGTCACGTTTCTTAGCCTCCTCAAGCATTGTGATATACGCCTCAAGGTCGGCAGCCTTTGTGTAAGCCGTTCCGTAAATACGTGAAAGCATTTTGTTTTTCTCATTGCCTCTCCAGTATGCTCCGGCAACGCTCATAAGCTTGAAGGCCTTT
>CAZBNY010000212.1:0-3150 GCA_964493235.1 uncultured Lachnospiraceae bacterium | reverse complement strand
TTGATTAGTATATCATCTCTCCGTCGCCTTGTCAACACTTTTTTGAAAGTTTTTTTGAATCTCTCTTTCTTTGCTGACTATTTTTTCCGCATCAGCAAGAAGTATATTACCTCATTTTGCATCATTTGTCAACACTTTTTCAATTTATTTCTTATCTTTTCTAATTCAAATTTCATAAATATCCAAAATTTTACATCGCATACATCCCAGGGTTATACTCTATACAGCCAATTTGTCAACTCTATTTTACACATACATCAAATTATCTTAAGCTCACTTTAACTATGAAAAAACCGGACTTTACGTCCGGCTTTCACAAAATTGATTATCTGCAGCTGCTCTCTTTGTTTGAGTTTTTGCTGCAATTTTTATTTGTGTTCTTGTTGCTGTTTTTCCCCGATTCGATGCTGTATTCCTCGGCAAACTCTGTTCTGCTGTTATTTCTTTCAGCATTCTTTTCGGAATTTTTTGAAGTGTTTTTATTTGTCTTATCCACTTTAATTACACCCTTTCAGATAATCTATGCAGGTTCAGCTGCATATTCCTAGTATGGTAGATAAGACAGAAATTATACCTGTTTTCTTAAATATATTTTATTACGGGAACAATTATTCTCTGTCCGGCCTTCAGTTCGGTATTTCCGGCCTGATTAAAATCCATAATATATTCCGCATATTCGTTTCTTGTCATGCCATCAGAAGCAAATCGCCCCGCAATATCCCAGTAACTCTCACCTTTCGCAACGCATACTTCCTCATAATATGTATATGTCTCGTTTTTATCAGCGCTGCCGAATGCGCTGTGTACAGCTCCGAATGTTAACAAAAATACTATTATCATAAAAACAAATTTTCTCATTCTAAGCGCCTCCATCAAATATATGTTCGTATTTATGCTTATATAATATACGAATTATTGTTCCCTGTCAATATATTTTTCAAATTTTAGAAACATTTGTTTGATATTTTAGAGAATATATGTTATTATATATTCAACAATCCGGTATAAGGAGCGAACACTATGGAAAAACTTTCACAGAAACAAATACAAATACTAGAATATATGAAAAAGGAAGTCCGCGAAAAGGGATACCCGCCTTCGGTCAGGGAGATCTGCGACGCTGTTGGGCTTAAATCTACCTCTACTGTTCACGGACATTTGGAACGTCTTGAAAAAAAAGGCTATATCCGCAGGGACCCGTCAAAGCCCCGGGCAATCGAGATCTTTACCAATGATTCGGTGAAAACAGATACATCCAGCGAAAGGGAAATGGTCAATATTCCAATAATAGGAACTGTTACGGCCGGTGTGCCTATCCTCGCTTTGGAGAATATTGAGGATACCTTCCCCCTGCCTATGGATTATGCCCCTAACGGCGACATATTTATGCTCAGGGTCAAGGGCGACAGTATGATAAACGCCGGAATATTTAATCGCGACCTCATTATTGTCAAGCAGCAGACTACTGCCGAAAACGGAGACATTGTCGTTGCTATGATCGAGGACTTCGCTACCGTCAAAACCTTTTACAGGGAAAACGGCTATATCAGGCTCCAGCCTGAAAATCCCTCTATGTCGTCAATAATCGTTCAGGATGTTACTATTTTGGGCAAAGTCGTCGGCCTTTACAGAAAATACTGACGCTTAATGAGGCTTGACTTAAGAAATGCAATGAAACCGTTGATTTGTTTTCTTAAGTCAGGCAGCTTTATGCGGGCGCATATTAGTTTTATTGTGCCTGCGTTTTTTATTTTATTAATTTCTATGATTGACACATGGGCCTATTCAATATAAAATCTATATCAGGCAGAAACTTGCCAATATTTGAAAGGCAGTGAGATAAATGAGTCCATATAAAATTATATCAGATACATCCTGCGATATTTTTCCTTCAATTATTGATACGGAAACAATTCCCAGAGTACCATTTTACGTTTCATTTGATAAAGAAAACTACAGAAAGGAAATAGCAGAGCTTTCTATCGATGAGTTCTACAAGATAATTGTCGAGGATAAACTTTTTCCTAAAACATCATGCCCTACCATTTCTGATTATACAGATGTTTTTGAGCCGTATCTTAAGGAGGGTCAGGATATTATCTGCTTCTGCATTTCCGCCCTTTTCAGCGGTTCATATCAGAGCGCTGTCAATGCCGCAGATATGATGAAGGAAAAATACCCTGAACGAAGGATAGAAATAATTGACAGCATACAGGCCACGGCCGGCGCCGGTCTTATTGTTTATCAGTCAAATCTCATGCGTGAGGCCGGATATACTATTGACGAGAATATATCCGTTATTGAAAAGCTTAAGCATGATGTATTTATCTATTTTACTGTAGGTACGCTGGATTTTCTTCAAAACGGCGGCCGTATAGGAAAGGCGACAGCTCTTGCCGGAACTCTTTTCAATGTTAAACCAATAATCTGCATGAAAGAGGGCGAACTCTCCCCGGTGGAGAATGTCCGCGGCGTTAAAAAGGCTGTCAAGGCTATTATTGACAGGACTGATAAAGAGATCCATGGACATGAGAGCGATTACTATGTTTCTATGTTCTACGCCTATGACCGCGCTGACATAATGGATACTATCGCCGAGCATTACAGCGACGGCAAATATGATTTCAGTGACAATATGTTCCGTGTCGGCGTAACTGTCGGCGCGCATACCGGTCCCCAGGTAATAGCTATTGCCTGCGCTAAAAAATATACTCTTTATGAAAAATAAAAGCCGGGACCGTCTTAAAGCATATAAAACAGAACCGGTCAAAACTTCATAAATCATGATCATAGATTAAAAAGTCTCGCTGTGTCACAGAATGTGATATAGCGAGACTTTTTAATGTTTATTCATGCCGGTTCTAAAGCACGCTTTTAAAGCAATAGATTTTTTAATTCCTCAACGCTTTTTGCTTTTTTATCCGCGTCTCTCAGCTCATCTTCGTTTCCATAGCCATATAGGCAGCCTATGGACCTGAGTCCGTTCTTCTTCGCCACCTCAATGTCGGAGTACCTGTCGCCTATAACGATGAACTCTCCATCATATTGATTTTTGATGCTCTTAAAAATTTTATACTTGGGAGCAAAGCCGTAATCCTCGGTACAGTAAAACTCATCAAAATACCTGTCCAATCCAAAGGCTCTTATATG
>CAZBNY010000211.1:0-3160 GCA_964493235.1 uncultured Lachnospiraceae bacterium | reverse complement strand
ATGACCATCTGTAATCCATTACTGTAACAATGCACAATCGTAATTCCGGTTGAATAAAATCAAAAAACTAAACACGATTTTGAAAGCGTCTGGAAACAGGCGCTTTTTCACGTCCATTTTTGGAGGTGATTGAGTATTGGATATACTCAAGGGCAACCAAATCATAGCCTGGACATTCATGGGAAACGCCCGGATGTACGAAGCTCTGCGTTTCAGGCCCACACCCACTGCTTTCCAAACCCACACCCCTTACTCTTAAAACACGCCCCCGACAACAAAACACGCCCTCTTTTTAGGCAGCGTTAAATTGTATCAAACATTGTGCCTTGATTTCAAGGAGGCTGTCCCATTTCAGCCTTTCAAGGACTCTCTGTATATATGGATAGTCGGTCCAGCACATGGAGTATATTCCCGCACTGTCAGTATCGAATCCGACGGCCTGTTTGTCAAATTCTATCCTGCTTACTCCTTGTAATCCTTCATTGTTTGTTCCTCCAAAGTTAGTTAGCTTTTGCTAACTGACAGGCGCAACTCAAGCCGCTGATGTTAGCGGCGGCTAAATTATTTTTTCTTCTCGTCCAACAGCTTGTTAAGCTCCGCCAAAAACGTATCTATATCGGTAAACTGTCTGTATACCGAGGCGAAACGCACATAGGCGACCTCGTCAAGGCCCTTGAGCTTATCCATGACCATATTGCCAATCTCCGTTGACGATACCTCCTTTGAGGGCAAATTAATTATTGAATTCTCAATATCATCGACTATCGCCTCCATCTGCCGCAGGGATATATTCCTCTTGTTGCAGGCCTTGACGATGCCGTTCAATATTTTGTTTTTCTCAAAAACCTCTCTTGCTCCGTTTCTTTTTACGACTATCAGCGGAACAGTATCTATTCTTTCATATGTAGTAAAGCGCTTATCGCATTTTTCGCAAAGCCTTCTTCTTTTAATAACAGTATTATCATCCTGCGCTCTGGAATCGACGACCTTCGTATCTTCGTTTCCGCAAAAAGGACACCTCATAATATCATCCCTCCATCATTCGTATATAGCTTTATAATAAGTTAATCTCCCGAAAAGGTCAAGCGTACTGAGGAAAAACTTTCCTCCTTTATTTCCTTACACATACGGCATGGGTATCGACCTCAACAAGTATAATGTCCCTGCCGATCCTGTGTATGGCGCACCACGGTATTCTGTATTCCTTATCCTTTGAGAAAAACAGTCCGTTTCTGGTCTGTACCGGAATTATTATATCCGTTATCTGTCCGCAGGAAATATCAATTACCAGATCACTGACATATCCAAAACGAAAACCGTCGCAAATATTAATTACCTCTTTTTGTTTAAAACAGCAGAAAGTTTCCATAAAAAAAATTTACTCCCGAAATTTTATTCGTATTCACTATCCTATTTTGGCTATAGTGTACATTGACTATTATAATCGATTGATGTAAAATACAATATGTTGACACTTATATTTTTCTAACCACTAGATGTTGTTTTTTAATCAACACACGTGGACCACATTTGGGAGGAACCGCTATGATAACTACAATCAAAAAGCGTGACGGACGTACCGCTTATTTTGACATTAATAAGATCGCCAGCGCCATAAACAAGGCCTTCGGCGCGACTACAGGAGAGAAGGACAACGCCACCTGCCTTGCCCTGGCCAGCGAGGTCGCTAACCTTCTTGAGTCCGAGGGAGTTACTACCCCCGACGTTGAACAGATACAGGATAAGGTCGAGAGTGTGCTTATCGCCCACGGCTATGTACGCACGGCAAAGAGCTATATCCTCTACAGAGCCGAAAGAACAAGGGTCAGAGACATGAACACACGTCTTATGAAGACCTTTGAGGACATAACGTATTCCGACGCCAAGGAGAGCGACATTAAGCGTGAGAATGCCAATATCGACGGAAATACGCCAATGGGCACCATGCTCAAATATGGCTCGGAGAGCGCCAAGCATTATTATGAGATGCACGTCCTTAACCCCAAATTTTCCGAGGCGCACAGAAACGGCGACATACATATCCACGACCTTGATTTCTATACACTGACAACTACCTGCTGCCAGATTGATATTCTTAAGCTGTTCAAGGACGGCTTCTCAACGGGTCACGGCGTGCTCAGGGAGCCAAATGACATTGCCAGCTATTCCGCCCTTGCCTGCATAGCTATCCAGTCCAACCAGAACGACCAGCACGGCGGACAGTCCATCGTAAACTTTGACTACGGCCTTGCCCCCGGCGTTAAGAAAACATACAAAAAGCGTTATTACAGACTTCTTAAAAACTCCTTGGAGCTGCTCGATGATAAACCCCTTGACGACAGTATAAACGAGCTTATGAAGACCCTTAAGGAGGAGGGCCTTGAGCCTGCCCTTGACGAAAATCCCGAATACGACGAGAGAGAAAAACAGCTTCTCGTGGACATGGGATTTGACGAGAAGGAGATCGATAAGGTCCAGGAGTTCACAAAGCGCAAGGCCGCCGCGGAAACTGACAAGGCTACCTATCAGGCTATGGAGGCGTTTATACACAACCTCAACACCATGCACTCCAGAGCCGGCGCGCAGACTCCGTTCTCATCTATCAACTACGGCATGGACACCTCGACAGAGGGCCGTATGGTAATGAAGAATATCCTGCTTGCAACCGAGGCCGGTCTCGGTCATGGTGAGACGCCTATCTTCCCTATTCAGATATTCAGGGTTAAGGATGGCATCAACTACAATCCCGGCGAGCCTAACTATGACCTGTTCAAAATGGCGTGCAGGGTAAGCGCAAAGAGACTGTTCCCCAACTTCTCCTTCCAGGACGCTCCCTTCAACCTTCAGTATTATAAGGGAACGCCTGAGACAGAGATCTCATATATGGGCTGCCGTACAAGGGTAATGGCGAACACATACGATCCCTCAAAGGAAATATCAAACGGCAGGGGCAATCTGAGCTTTACGAGTATCAACCTTCCCAGAATAGCTATCGAGGCCAATAAAAACATCGACTGGTTCTTCAAGGAGCTTGACAATAAGATCGACCTTGTTGTTGAACAGCTTCTTGAGCGTTTTGAGATACAGGCCAAGAAAAAGGTCCATAACTATCCGTTCCTCATGGGTCAGGGCGTATGGATCGACAGCGAAAAGCTCGATA
>CAZBNY010000210.1:0-3165 GCA_964493235.1 uncultured Lachnospiraceae bacterium | reverse complement strand
TACGTTTTTCGGTATAAAAAGTTTTTGCGCAGCTTTTTTCAAAAAGCTGCAAAGATATAATCTTTTAAAAAAACAAAGAACTTTTGCCTGCGTTCCCAAGTCGAAAACCTGTTTTCGACTTAGCGCGTACACGCGCGTTTCAAAAAAATAGCGCAGCCTGCGCTGCGCCGGATCGTTTTAGCTGTTTATTTGACAAATAAACCAAAGTATAACAATACTATTATTCCTAAAATAATTCTGTACCAACCAAATACCTTGAAGTCATGCTTTTTGATATATGACATCAAAAATCTTATAACTATCACTGAAACTATGAATGCCGAAAGCATACCGGCAATCAGTATCGCTATTTCCATTCCATGAAAGGCAAAGCCGAACTTCACCAGCTTTAACAGGCTGGCGCCAAACATTACAGGTATAGCCAGAAAGAATGTAAACTCCGCCGCCACAGTCCTTGATACGCCTATGAGAAGCGCTCCGACGATAGTCGCCCCCGACCTTGATGTGCCCGGGAACACAGCCGCTATAAGCTGGAACAGGCCGATTATAAACGCTGTCTGATATGTAATCTCGCCGAGTTTTCTTACCCTCGGCCTCATTCCCCTGTTTCTGTTTTCGATTACGATGAAGGCGATACCAAACACGATAAGCGCTATGCTTACCGTTGTGGAATTATAAAAAAGCTCGTTTATCTTGTCATCGAAGAATACGCCGACGATCGCCGCTGGAATGCAGGCAACGATTATTTTGAACCAGAGGTTCATTATATTCATGTTTACCCTTATCCGTCCGCGGTCCTTTTTGAACGGAAAGATCTTGTGCCAGAATATAAGCACTACCGCCAGTATAGCGCCAAGCTGCACGACCACCTCAAACATTTCCCAAAATTCTTCCGTCACTTTAAGCGGCATAAACTCCTTAAGCAATATCAGGTGTCCGGTACTGCTTATGGGCAGCCATTCGGTGATCCCCTCGACGATACCGAATATAAGGGCCTTTAAAATCTCAAGCATATCAAAACATCTCCATAATTTATTTTACCTTATCAATTATAGTTTCATATACCGGATTTTACAATTATTTTTTTCTTAGCTCGCTTATTCCCATAAAAACGAGGAACACGGCGAAAATTTTCCTAAGCAGCTCCGAGTCGAGACTGACCGCTATCAACGAGCCTGCCACGGCTCCCGCAAGGCCGTACAAAACTATAGGCCTGACAACGCTTTTTTCCACGTTCCCGTTTTTCAGGTGCGTAATGAGCGCGATGATCGCAGTCGGTATAAAATATATGAGGTTGATACCCTGTATTCCCTGCTGGCTTATGTCCGTCAGCATAACGATAGCGGGAATAAGTATCGTTCCGCCGCCTATGCCCATTCCGCTTATTATTCCCGATAAAAGTCCGATAATACCAAGCAGTATCATAAAAACATTCTCACCGCCGCCGCAAGCATGGCCGCCCCGAATATTATGTGCAGCCACCTGCCTGAAATTTTGTTGAGCAGCTTTGCCCCTATGAAGCCGCCTATAACTCCGCCCACCGATACAGCCGCTGTTTCCGCCCAAGGCACGCCCGATTTAAAAACATATATAACGGCGGACAATATTGACAGCGGAAGTATCACCGCAATTGCCGTAGCGTGGGATTTATGGGCGTTTATGTTTAAATATTTTTCCATACACGGCACGACGACCGTTCCTCCGCCTGAGCCGAAAAGTCCGTTGGCAAAGCCCGTTATGACGCCTGTTAAAGCCGTTTTCTTTTTGTTCTCCAATTCTCATCACCAATGTTATTTTGACACCAAAACCGTTTTATATTCACCATAAATATATTTTGATACATAATATATGTGTATGGGTAAATATTGAACTTGTGCCGGAAATCATGTAAAATATTTATTGTATTTTACACTTAGGAGGATAATTGATGAAAAAGAATTTTAAGAAACTTATTTGCTGTCTCATACCCTGTCTTCTTTTTGCCGGCTGCGCCGGCAGCTCGTCCGACAGCGGCGATGAGACTGTGCTTGAGCAGACGACTGACGCCAAGGAAACGTCATATACATTTACAGACGACCTCGGCAGGGAAATAACCGTTGACAATCCCCAGAGAGTCCTGCCCATGATAGGTTCTTTTACCGACGTATGGCTCCTCGCAGGGGGAACTGTCGTGGGCGCGGCAAGCGACGCGTGGACATCTTTGGACTTGGATTTGCCCGAAGATGTAGTAAACATCGGCAGCGTAAAGGATCCCAGCCTCGAGGCCGTACTCAGCTCCGATCCGGATTTTATAATCGCCAGCACAAATACATCGGCTGATCTGGAGTTTATGGACACCTTTGATTCTCTTGGGATACCGGCCGCTTATTTTGATGTCTCCAACTTTGACGACTATCTCAGAATGCTTAAGATCTGTACCGACATCACCGGCAGGCCGGACCTCTACGAGCAGAACGGCGAAAGCGTATCGGAGCTTATAAAAGAATCCATTGCCAGAGCCGACGGAAGCGCCCCTACAGTTCTCTATATAAGAACGTCAGTAAGCAGTATTTTGGCAAAGAGCAGTGAGGGCAATGTCTGCGGAGAAATACTCGCGGCCCTCGGCTGTACGAATATTGCTGACAGCGATACATCTCTGCTGGACAATCTCAGCATCGAGGCCATTATGCAAAACGATCCTGAGTATATTTTCATAGTCCCCCAGGGAGCCGACAAGGAAGCCGCTTTGCACAACATAGAGGACACGTTCACATCAAGTCCGGCATGGCAGTCTCTCTCGGCTGTTCAGAACGGCAAATATTATGTGCTTGACCCCAATCTTTATAATCTTAAACCCAATGAGCGCTGGGGCGAGGCTTATGAAAAGATGGCTGACATTCTCTATCCCGAACAGTAAAAAGGGTGATTTTTATGGGATATTTTCCGTTTTTCATTGATATAAAGGACAGACAGTGCCTTATAGTTGGCGGCGGCAGCGTCGCTTTCAGGAAGATCAAAAAGCTTATTCCCTATGAGCCTAAGATCCATGTCGTGGCCAAAGAAATAAGTCCCGCAATCAGCGAGATCGATTACGAAGGGCTTACTCTTGAAAACAGGCAGTTTGACGAAGGCGACATAGACGGCTGTTATTTTGTTATAGCCGCCGCTGATGATCCCAAGCTGAAT